>NZ_JCBDHJ010000016.1:0-259859 GCF_059834135.1 Vibrio sp. R10-SG-ISO4 | reverse complement strand
AGTATGGATTCACTGCGACTATTAATGAGCGACCATCTTGTGTTTCAAGCGAATAACGATTGACGGTATCGTCGCTGCGAGCAGGCGAGAATTGGGTGATGGTTGCATCAGGAAAAGCGGCGTTGACGCTGGCCATCTGCTGGGTGAGAGAGGTGGTGTGATGTTCCGGTACAACGGCTAATATTGACTCGTACCTCGCGAATTCGATCTCCTCATCAAACAGCATAATGAGACCGGTGAGCGAGAGTATGATCAAAAATGGGATGACAAAAAGCCCGGCATAAAAATGCCAACGCCAAGTCATAAAGTAGCGTGATTTAATGTGATGAGATTGAGCGCTCTTCGCTTCTAACGAGCTTGACGACATAGCGATTTCCTTTTGGCTGCTTTATTCACAGCGACGACATTGGTGATGGTGGCGTGTACTTGTGTTATATCGGTCTATTGTTTTTATATTGATATTGTTGGCGTATTTAGCACGCGACACACATTGGCGTATGAGCGATAGGATCCGGTAAGACGTGTGCGTTGAGTGAAAATACGTTTTTGAGTAACTCAGGGGTGAAGATATCCTTCGGTGAACCTTGAGAGACGACCTCACCTCGGTGCATCACCACTAAATGGTCGCAGTAGCGGCATGCTTGATTTAGATCGTGCAGCACCACAACCACTGTTTTCCCTTGGTTGTTCATCTCTCTCATCAGCTTCATTAGCTCAATCTGATGGGATAAATCTAAGTAAGTCGTCGGCTCATCCAACATCACGACATCGGTGTCTTGGGCAAGGATCATAGCGATCCAGACACGTTGTCGTTGTCCTCCTGATAAGCTTGAAAGAGGCACAGGCGCGAGGTCTGAAATGCCGGTCTGCTCCATTGCGCGCTGAACCAGCGCTTTATCATGGGCATTGAGTCTGCCCCAATGTGAAAGGTAGGGGGAACGGCCATATTCAACCAGTCGTTGAACGCTTATCCCTTCGGGACTTTGGAGAGTTTGCGGCAGTAGTGAGAGCCGCTGGGACAGGGACTTTTCCCCAAACGATGATAAAGCGGTTCCGTCTAGTAATACCTCACCGTGCATGGGTTTGTGTATCCTAGCTAGTGCTTTTAACAGCGTGGATTTTCCACAACCGTTTGGACCAATTAGGGCAGTGATGCGTCCTTTGGGGATCGAAAGGTTCAGATTGTTGATTATCGTGGTGTCGCCGTATCCGACGCTCAGGTTGTGTACTGTAATCATTACCAGCCCTTATAACGTTGCAACAAATAAATGAAATAAGGCGCACCAATCAAAGAGGTTAAGACACCTGCGGGTAGCTCTATTGGTGGCTGCAGACCGCGGGCCAGTGTGTCAGAGGCAAGAACAAGTGAGCCGCCAATGAGCGCTGCGCCGGGAATCAAGGCTTTATGCTGATGACCAAACAGCATTTTCGCAAGGTGGGGTGACAACAAGCCGACAAAACTGATGGTACCGCAGATGGATACGCTAAGACTTGCCAAAACGACAGCGCAGAGCAGTGCTCTCCACTGCAGTTTGGTGGGGGTGACACCGAGAGAGGTGGCACTGTCGTCGCCTAAACCGAGAATATCGAGTCGCCAAGCGAGCCAGAATGCATAGGGGACCAACACCACTAATGTGAACCAAATAGTGGGAACGTGTGTCCAGTTCCGACCCCACAAGCTGCCGGTAAGCCAAACCATAGCAGTATTTATTTCCATTGGATGTACCACCATCAAAAAGTCGATCAAGCTGGCAAGGAAAGCGCTGATCGACACGCCAATAAGGGCTAATTTTGTTGGTGTGGGTTGAGTGGTTGTATTGATGATGTAGATGATTGCCGCAGCGCTCATGCCACCAAACAGTGCAGACAAAGATAACAAGTGATTAGGTGCCTGTGGAAAAAACACCATCAATGCGGTCGCTGCGAGCCCCGCTCCCGCACTGATGCCCATGAGGTCAGGAGAAGCTAATGGATTACGAATGATCCCTTGAACCAAGACACCCGACAACCCCAAGCCCGCGCCGACACCGATCGCTAAAATGACACGGGGCAATCGATATTGGTTAACGACAAAGTCGTACTCTCCCCCGTAGATCAGAGTGTGCGCCACTTGAACAGCGGATAAATGCGTTGCGCCGGCAATTAGGCTGACAGCGATCAAGCTAATCAAGATGGCAGAGAGAGAAAAAAATACAAGTCTGTTCATGAATCTGAGTGACGAATAGCGAGGTAGATAAAGCAGGGTGTACCAATCAGTGCTGTGATAGCGCCAACGGGCGTTTCTGCGGGAAAAGCGATAGAGCGTGACAAAGCATCTGCCCACGTGACTAGCGCTGCGCCGAGCAGTGCGCAAGCGGGCACTAACACGACGTAGTTACTGCCGACTAAGCGTTTTGCCATGTGTGGAATCAGCAAGCCAACAAATCCAATCGGCCCTGCGACGGCAACACTTGATGCGGTGAGCAATAGGATAGCGATACTCGTGATGGCTTGGGTTCTAGGGATGTGGATACCGAGGCTGATCGCTGACTCGTTACCTAGGGCAATAAGGTTTAAGTGACGACTCACCGTTACGGCCATCGTTAGCCCAACTAAGCTGATTGGCCATAGAGTATGCCATTCCTTCCAACCCAAAGAGGAGATGGAACCCGCAAGCCAAGTGATGATCGTATAAGCGTTATCGTCGACAAGTATCACAGAAGCACGCGTGAGACCTATCAGCAAGGCATTAAGCGCAATACCTGCAAGCACCAATTTTAGGGGACTGGAGCGAGAGCTAAACACGCCACCTAACAACATGGCGGTTGCACCGCTTAGCATACCGCCGATACCTGCTAGCAGAATACTGGGAAATTCAGACAGTATAGGTAGGTTGAGAGCACCAAGTGCCATGACGCAAGCCGCACCAGAGTTAATCCCTAGTACAGAAGGAGAGGCGAGTCGATTTCGCGTTATTCCTTGCATCAGCAGTCCAGCAACAGCGAGGTTTGCGCCGATCACCATGCCAGATAAGACGCGAGGGATGCGTATTGTTCGAATGATTTGTTGCTCAATACTCGGTGATGGGCTGGTGCTCATGGAATACCAAAGGTCAATCACGCTGAGAGGGAAACTAGACCACGCGATGACAGAGTAGCTCACTCCACTCAACAAGGTGAGCGAAAAACACAGCCAAACCATCTGCTTAGAAGTCAACATGGGGAGTGACTCCATTCTATTGACGATTGTACGAAGCGCGGAAGTGTAACCGTTATGATAATTACAATCAATTTCATCATTAGATAAATAAAAAATAGTTATAAAAGCTGTATTTTGAGTTGCAATGCTAATGATAATAATTACCATGCGCATATCTTGCCGGCTGACGAGCCAGTCGAGCACGATCACGACAACAAAAAGCGCATAAGCGCGTACATGTAAGGTTTTTATCTCATCTATGAAATTTGCTGCAAATACTATCACTCAATGCTTGGCCCTCTCGCTAGGCGTTACCTCGGTTGCGATGGCACAAGACCGCTCTAGCGACGAGACAGCTGAACTCGACACTGTGGTCATCGTCGGTCAACAAAATTCGTATCTCGACCCTAGCGTCAATACCGCGACCAAAACCGATGTGGATCCGTTGGAAACGCCGCATACGGTTAACATCATCAACCAACAATTTCTTCAAGATATCCGCGCCAATACGCTGGATGATGCCTATGGCTATACCACAGGGTTAAGCCGCTCTGGGGTAGACGCAGATAGCTTTACACTCCGAGGTATGCCCGCAGATTTAAATACCATTCAAGTGAATGGCCTGCCTGGATTAGCGTCTCGTTTCGGCTCTCCTACAACGGCGAACGTTGAGCGTGTTGAAATCCTCAAAGGCCCCGCTTCGATACTTTATGGGCAAATACAGCCGGGTGGGCTGGTCAACATCATTACTAAGAAACCGCAAGAGGTTGCTTCCGTTACGTACGACGTATCTGCAAGTAGTTACCTCACAGAGGTCAGTGGCGTTGGCGAGAATAATGGATTTACCGGTACGCTCGATTCGACAGGGCCACTTAACAGCAGCAAAACATGGTTGTATCGAATGATTGTGAGTGGTGAGCAGTCCGACTCGTATCGTCAAGACGTCGATCAGACAAACTATTATCTGTTCCCCAGTTTAACCTATCAACCGTCAACGGCCACAGCGCTCACCTTTGGCTTAGAGCTTCAGTCTGAGCAGCGTGTGGCAGACAACGGACTGGCTGTCCTCAATAACGACATCAAACAGATTGCTTCGCTGGATACCCATTATCAATCAGCGGATGACACAGACGAAGATAAGGGACTTGTGGCGTTCGCCACTTTTAATACCGCATTGACTCGCGCCTTTGATCTTACCCTTGACTGGCGCAGTGTGTGGCATGAAGACTCACGTCATCTCTACGAGACACGTGATGTAAAAGACACGTCACAGTCGGTTACCGTGAGAGATAGAGATCAAGTCAATAAGCGTGAATATCATTTTATTGATGCGAGGAGCACAGGCAGTATTTGGCTTGGCGATATTGAGCATCAACTGCTGATTGGTACCAATATCGGCTTAGAAAAGCGCGATTTTTTGCGTGAAACCTACGCGACGAGCAGTGTAGACTTTTTCGATCCCATCGATATCACAGAGCGTGATGAGAGTGCGTATAACGTGGATCATCGCATTACCGACTACACCAACTACGGTGCTTATCTTCAAGATACTGTCTACCTTACTCCCGACTGGACGCTGATGGCGGGCGTGCGCTACATGCGCCAAGACGTAGACTTCGATTACATCAGTAAGTCAACTCAAGATACTCAATCCACGGATGCATGGGTGTCGCAAGCTGGCGTTGTTTATAAGCTAGCAGCTCGATCATCGCTCTACGCGAGTTATGGAGAGAGCTTTAATCCCAATAGTGTAGAAAAGAAAAGCGCCAGTGATGAGGCGTTTGATCCTGAAGAGGGACGTCAATACGAAATTGGTCTAAAAACCGACTTGATGGGATTAGGCAGCCAATGGACGCTGGCCTATTTTGACATTGAAAAATCGAACGTGGTTGAGAAAAACGACAACGGCGATTATGAATTGCTTGGTGAAGTACGTAGTACAGGGATTGAAACGGAACTGCTAATGCAGCCCGTGGACAACTGGCAAGTCAAGCTTGGTTATGCCTATGTTGATTCAAGAATTGCAGCGAATGCTGATGAGACGATAGAAGGAAGTCGCACCCCGATGTCGGCCTACCACGACGCCTATGTTTGGACTAAATATAACTTCCCTTATCAGATTGCGGGCGGTGTCGTGGGAACCACACTCGGTGCGAATTATGAAGGTGCGCGATACACTAGCGAAGATCCGAGCTCGAGAGTGGCGTTGCCTGCTTATGTTACCGTGGATCTCGGTGTTCAATATGAGATGACGGATTACCGAGTATCGCTCAATCTCGCCAACGTATTTGATGAAACGTACTACGTTGGAGGCACGGACAGCCATCGTATTTACGCAGGTGATCCTCGCGAAGTGACACTGAGCTTAACGGGTCAATTTTGATGCGATTGGCCAATATAATGGGTGTGCTGCTTGTACTGTGTGTGAGCACATTACAAGCAAATATCAGAGGCACCAATGAAGCGGCGTACCCGCAGCGGATTGTTGCATTGGAGTATTCTTTTGTGGATGCACTGGCGGTGGTGGGAATATCCCCCGTTGGGATTGCCGATGATCATGATCCAGAGCGAATTATTCCTCAAGTGAGAGAACGTATTCAGCCTTGGACATCGGTTGGAATACGGTCTCAACCCAATCTAGAGGTGATTGCCCAATTGAAACCGGATTTGATCATCGCGGATGCGTACCGTCACCGAGTCAGTTTAGATGATCTCAATGCCATCGCGCCGACCTTACTGTTAAAAAGTCGCGGTGAAAGTTACCAAGATAGTTTGAACTCGGCGTTGACCATTGGGCAGGCTGTTGGTAAAGCATCGGAGATGCAAGCAAGGCTCGCTCAACATCGCGCGTTCATTGAGGCCCATCGAGGGCGTTTTCAAGGGCAAGGTAACGTACAGTTCGCTAACGTGAATGATCGAGGGATGTGGTTACATGGCCCTCAGTCCTACACCGGTAGCTTGTTGTCTGAGCTCGGGTTACAACCCGCAATGCCTGAACTGACCGAGAGCCATCTCGTCGAGGCAAATTTTGAGCTGTTGTTGAAAGTCAATCCAGATTGGTTGTTTTTCAGTAAACGCTCGACAACAACGCTACTTGACCAATGGCAAGATAATCCGCTCTTTAGGTTGTTGAATATTAGCGGTAATCAGCAGACTATCGAGGTTTCTCCGCAGGTGTGGTCGCTTAATCGAGGCATCTTAGCAGCTGAAGCTATCGTCCGTGATCTTGAGAAGGCGATGGCAAAATCACTACAGGATTGAGCCTCGGTGTAGGTTGATTGAGTGTCAGCGATGTGACTCAGTGTCTGTCAACAACAGCCTTCACTATTGGCGAGCACTACGGCATCAGGGCGTCGCGGTTGAGATGCACCTTTTTGAGCGCGGAGGGCATGGTTTTGGACTGCATGGAGAAAAAGAGCAATCGGTCTCTTGCTAGCCAACGTTGCTGCACAACTACAACTGGTTGTTACAGCACGGCAAGTAAGTCTTCGCCGCTCATCACCAGTGTAGGTTAAGGTTCCTTGTCTTGATGTTTGACTCATTGGCTGAAACAATGGTTTGCATAACAAACAGCGCATGCGTCTACAAAGCCGCTTTGCGCGCGTCAAGGAGTGAATAGTGAAGTATGACGTTGCTATCGTCGGGGCAGGTTCTATGGGCATGGCCGCTGGTTATTTTCTGGCGAAAAAAGGACAGAAAGTCATTTTGTTGGATGCCGGGGATCCTCCCCACCACAATGCCAGCCATCATGGTGAAACCCGAATTATTCGCCACGCGTATGGTGAAGGAGAGGCTTATGTGCCTCTCGCGCTTAGAGCGCAAGACTTGTGGCAGGAGTTGGAGCAAGAATCCAACCAGTCGTTATTTCTTAACACCGGCGTTCTGAATATGGGAGAGCGGGACTCTCCATTTATTCAAACCCTTATTGCCAGTGCCGTTAAGTACCAGTTACCTCTCGATATTCTTGATGCCTCGCAAGTAAGTGAACGCTTCCCCGGCATTACCTTACCAGACAACTATATCGGCTGTTTCGAATCCACATCGGGCGTATTGCGCTGTGAAGCGTGTATTCGCGCCTATCGGACCCTAGCCATTGGGCACGGTGCTGAGCTACTGACTTACCACGGCGTTGATAGTATAGACATCCATGAGTCAGGCGTAACACTCACTTCTGGAGAGACAGTGATCTCTGCTGACCGGTTGATTGTTTCAGCAGGCGCTTGGTCAGCAGAGATACTTCGTCAACTCAATTTGACCTTGCCGATGCAACCGACCAGAAAAACCTTCGCTTGGTTTGAAGCTGAGGAGACAAAGTATGGACAAGATCATTTTCCAGCGTATTCTTTTGATTCACCAGAAGGCATCTATTACGGTTTCCCGAGTATTGACCAAGCGGGCCTCAAAGTTGGACGTCATGATGGTGGGCAAGCGCAAGATCCTAACTTGGACATAGAGCCTTATGACAGTGTGCATGATAGCCATGATTTGGAGCGTTTCTTAGCCGCAGTGATGCCAGATGTTGGCAATTTAATGTACGGAAAAACATGTATGTACAGTATGACAGAAGATGAGAATTTCATCATCGACAGGCACCCTCAGCATTCTCATGTACTGATTGCGGCGGGCTTTTCTGGTCACGGGTTCAAATTTGCGAGCGTGATAGGGGAGATGTTAAGTGAGCTTGCCTCCAATGGGCAGACGCAATACGACATTTCAATGTTTTCACTTGAACGATTCTCAGTGTAAAACTACAGAAAACATTTTTCTGCTATTGCGTGGTGAATAGCGCTCTACGATTTTAATGACTATCGTTGAGCGCTATTAGGTTAAAGGAGCATGCCGCCTGAAGCTTCAATGCGTTGGCCGGTTATCCAACCAAAGTCATCGCTGAATAGTGCCGCTATCGCTTTGCCAATATCCTCGGGTTCACCCACTCGTTGAAACGCGGTGATGTTGGCAATCATCGAACGTGCTTCGCTACTGTCACGGTTGGAACCATCTCTGAAATCCGTCGCTATGGCGCCGGGGGCGAGTGTGTTAACTCTCACTCTCTTAGATGCGAACTCTTTGGCCATGTATCGGGTCATTACTTCCACTGCACCTTTTGCCATCGCATACGCCGCGTATCCCGGGAACGAGAAACGAGTTAACCCTGTTGAAATGTTAACAATGTGTCCGTCAGCTGAAATGAGCGGGAAAAGTGCTTGTGTCAAGAAGAATGGCCCTTTGACATGAATGGCGAACATATCATCGAACTCCTCCTCACTGGTTGACTCTATGGCGCTATTTAATCCCGTTCCAGCATTGTTGAGAAGGTAGTCGAACGAATCGCGATGAAATTCAGTATCGAGTGTTTGGCGAATTTCATCGATCAGTAAAGCCGTACAAGCAATATTACGCACATCATGTTGCAGAGCGATTGCTTTTTGCCCTAATGCAGAGACTTCCTCAATTAGGCTCTTCGCTGCATCTGCCTGACTTTGGTAGGTGAATATAATGTCGATATTGTGTTGTGCTAGATGTAATGCGGCACTGCGACCTATGCCGCGACTCGCTCCGGTGATAATAGCAATCTTGTTCATGGTTATCCCTTTCTTCTGTTAACAGTAACAATATCAACGAGAATAGTTGCTTTAATTGTTGTGAAAAATATCGATAATTAGAACTAACTGTTCAAATAAAAGGAACAAACTGGGTGTGGATACAATAGAGTCAATGCGCCGTTTTACCTCAGTGGCAAGGTTAGGTAGCTTTACTAAAGCAGCAGAAGAGCTTAATGTGCCTAAGTCTGCTATTTCTAAATCCATCAGTCGTCTAGAGGAGCATTTGAAGACTCGCCTGTTTCTACGCAGTACAAGACGAATCAGCCTCACCGAGTCTGGAGAGAGATATCTTTCAGAATGTCTCCGTTTACTCACTGAATTAGATGCGTTAGAGAGTGAGTTTCAATCGCAAAGTGAAGGGCTAAATGGGGTGATCCGGGTCGATATGCCAAGTCGTTTTTTTACTTCGTTTGTTGCGCCACAGCTATCACAATGGTTCTCTATGCACCCAAACACGAAAATTGATGTTTTAGGCGCAGACAGGCGAATAAACCCGATAGAAGAGCAGGTAGATTGCGTTGTTCGAGGAGGGATTCTTAACGATAGCAGTCTAATTGCTCGCCGATTAGGCGAAATGGCCATGATAAATTGTGTTAGCCCCAGCTATGTCCAGCGCTATGGATTGCCAGAACATGTGTCAACCTTATCCGAACATTTTGTTGTGGGTTATTGCCCTGATGGACGGCGCATTTCGAGCGAGTTTGAATATATTGCTGGAGATGGTGAGCGACGTCTATTCGTAAACCATCGGGTATCAGTCGCCACCACGGAAGCTTATCTTACAGCGGGACTGAATGGTTTGGGCATCATTCAATTGCCTAGGTATGGCGTAGAACCCTACATAGAAAGTGGCGAACTGCTGGAAGTGCTCAAGCCTTGGACCTGTCAAGCTATGCCTATCTCAATCATGTATGAGTCTCGTCGTCAGCAACCTAAGAGGGTTCGAACCTTTATCGAATGGCTAGCGACGCTGTTTGAAGAATTGACAGGAACTCAAAATCAATCTTAGACCAATGAGTTCCTGTCATGTGATAACGCATAAATACCAAATATGACCCTGTTAAGGGATCAACACAAACTTACCAAAATGTCGTTTGCGTAAGAACTCCGTCTGTGCGTTGGCAATTTCTTTAAGCGGAAACGTCTTCGCGACTAAAGGTTGAATTTCATTTCGCTCAATGTAACCAATTAAGTTTGCGAAGACAGGTTCATCCCATGCTGTCGTGCCTATTAGTGTGATGTCCTTGAGGTAGAGCTTACGCAAATCAATGTTGACGATAGGTCCTGCAATTGCGCCTGAGGTAGCGATTCTGCCGCCACGTTTGAGCAGCGCTAAATGTTGACCAAATTTGTCGCCGGCGACGTTATCAATCACAACATCAACGCTGTTTTCACCAAGAATGCTTGGTAAGTCTGCGTTTCGGTCGTAGACCTGAGAAACCTTCAGTGCCCGGATGGCAGAATGATTAGCTTTTGAAGCGACCGCGATGACTTTAGCACCACGACGTACTGCTAATTGAACAGCGGCTGAACCTACGCCACCAGAGGCTCCTATTACAAGCACGGTATCAGAGCGCGAAACTTGTGCACGATGCAGCATATTCTCCGCAGTACCATAGGCGCAGGGAATGCTTGCCAGTTCGACGTCACTCCAACTGGATTGAACGGTAAAGACTTCAGTGGCGGGTACTTTGACGTACTGAGCGAAAGCACCATCAAAATCCGAGGCCATCCAGATGTTGTCTAGGCTGTCAAAACCGTGTTTTCGGATGCAGGGACGAACCAAAACGCGTTGGTTGAGCAGTGATTGATTCGTTACATCGAAGGCGTCGACTACAATCCCACATGCATCCGTCCCTTGGATTAATGGAAAAGGTGTGGCGTCGCTCCAACCTCCATCAGACAGTGAGCTAAACTGCTTCTGGTTCGCCATGTCGTCCGTTGAGCCAGTCACGTCTTGTGAATACCAACCCATACGTGTGTTGATTTCTGTGTTGTTTACGCCGGCGGCAAGCACTTTGACCAGTACCTCGCCGGGTTGAAGTGTCGGCATCGGTACATCTTTGTACTCCAATTTGTCCAAACCACCTTGAGCGGTAGTGACGATGGCTTTCATGGTTTTCTCTGGCTCCATAGGTCGCTCCCCTGTTTTTTCTTGCAATGCGATCGATACTTGATATTGTGTGTATAGTGATCACTATACTTTCATCTTGGAGTGTCAATGTCAAAAAGAGACGATGTGCTGAACGCTGCTGAGCAATTGTTTTATCACGAGGGCTTTCATCGAACTGGCGTTGCCAAGATTGCCCAATGCGCGAATACTACCCAGCGTACGTTATATAAGCATTTCCCGAGCAAAGAGGCGTTGATCCTCGCGATTATGAAGGAAAGGGAAGCGCGCTATTGGGCCTGCCTACAAGAAGTGGAGCTGCAAGCAGAGTATTCCTTTAAGGCCTTAGTCCCTTTTCTTGCGTTACGCCATTGGCACAAGCAGCAAGATCACGGTGGTTGTTTTTACCTACATGCTCTGGCTGAGTATCAAGGGAAACATGATGACATCGTAGATTATGTCCGCGATTATAAGCGCCGCCTTAGCGAGGATTTTGACACTAGACTCCAGCAAGATGGCGTATCACGACCTCACCTTTCGGCCTTATTGATGCTCATTTATGAAGGGATCACCGCTTCTTCTGCGTTGGAGTTGCCATCTCACACCTGGGATCAAACCGTCGACCATGTCTTGCAACTCTTGAACGATGCCCGCTAATGGATGCAGTAGGAACATTGAACACTATTTTGATTAACGGTGACTTCTAACAGCTCTGTTTGCAGATTTAAGATGAATTTTTCCAAAGAGCGCTCGCGGCCTGCGTTTATCTATTCATCTTGATATTTTTCAAGCTTGTTGTAGAGCGTTTTGACACTGATACCGAGTTTGTTTGCCGACTCAGTTTTATTGCCCTCAGTTTCTTCAAGCGTATTCAAGATAGCGGCTTTCTCTAGCGTTTCCAGTGCAACGCCTGCGGGGACGAGGTTTTCGATGGGGGACCCTGTTTCTAGTGGAGGCGCATCAAACACTAGGTGCTCTTCACCAATGACGTCATCGGCCAGTATGAAAGCGCGCTCTATGGTATGTTTTAGCTCTCTCACATTACCAGGCCACTGGCTAGCGGCGATTTTATCAAGCGCACTGTCAAGAATGGTTTTTACTTGGTTTTCATTTGCATTGCGGTGAGCAATGAAATGCTTCGCTAGGCCGACAATATCATTCCCACGTTCTCTAAGTGGTGGGACGTAAATGGGGAAATGAGAAAGCCTAAAATAGAGATCTTCGCGAAAGAGTTGCTGCTCGATGGCTTCTTTAGGATCACGGTTTGTGGCGGCAATGACACGCACATTCGCGATGTGAACTTTGCTGTCTCCAACGGGACGATACTCTCCTGTTTCAAGGACGCGCAATAACTTAACCTGATGCTCAATCGGCATTTCAGTCACTTCATCAAGAAACAAAGTACCGCCTTGTGCTTGCTTAAATACACCATCATGCGGTTTATTTGCGCCAGTAAACGCCCCTTTTACATGCCCAAATAACTCACTGTCGACGAGTTCTGGGCTAATTGCTCCGCAGTTAATGGCAATATACGGTTGCTGCTTCCTCTTGCTCGCAAGGTGAATAGTTTGAGCGACCAGCTCCTTACCAGAGCCGCTTTCGCCAACGATAAGGACATTCGCTTCGGTTCGAGCGACGCGACGCAGTGTCCTGTACAGTTCGTGCATTTGCGAAGAGGAGCCGAGCAACAGACCAAACTGGTCTAAGTCGCTGGTGGTAATGGCTTCGCCCTTGGTTTGACTTTGCTGATAGAACTGGCTGATTTCACGCAAAGTTTCATTTAGGACGGACACATTAACCGGTTTTCTATAATGGAAAACGGCGCCTAGATGAGGGAGGGCATCGATGTTGTCATGCGGATCGCCTGAGCTAATCAAAATGATCTCCATCGAGTCGAACAGATCTCGAGTACGAAGACGTTGGTAGTCGTCGTGGTTAAGCTGCGTGACTTCAATCAATGCAACATCGGGCTGTTTATCTTCGAGTAGTGTAATCCAATCGTCTGTGTGAGAGCAGAGGGTGACATTAAAATTCGACAGCTCAGTACTGGAATGAATCATGTCGCTTAATTGGGGATCAGACAACTGGATAAGCAGAGTGGGAAGCGACATAAACGTTGTCCTTTTTACTTTGATAGAGTCAATGTACGCGCATTATTGTATAGGTACAAGGAATGCGAATGTCATCATTCATTCAAATACACGAAAATAACCGAACCAGAAACAATATGAGTTGAGTTCAACGACTTGTGCAGTAAACGATCGCTGGTGAAAGTGAACACTAAAATATTACATGTGCGGTGTGTAAATAATTCAAAACCTTTCGACTTATGAAAGATGGTATTGCTAGGAAAATAATCTAAATCGTTAATATTCAGATGGTTACGTTTTTGGCGTGAGGTTTGCAACGTGACAGTGGCAAAAGTGAACACTCATTAGCAACGTCAATTATGGAGAGTAACAATGAATAAATTAGCCACAGCGATCGCTTTAACGACATTGATTTCCGTTCCAACAGCCGTATATGCGGAAAATAATTGGCAAGAAGAGGCAAAAGATGCTTGGTTGGATGGGAAGGCAGAAACAACACTACTTCTAAATAGCAACCTCAATTCATTTGATATCAACACGGATGTTAATGAAGGTGTGGTGACGCTCACAGGTTCTGTTAACAACGATTTGGAAAGGGCCCTCGCACAGGAGCTTGTTTCTGGTCTAGATGGTGTCAAATCGGTAGAAAATAAGCTCACGGTTTCTGAGACGCCTGCCGACGCTACTTCAGAGACACTCGAAGCGATGACAGACACAAAAATCACCGCAATTGTCAAAACCCGCTTACTGTTGGATACCAACGTCAGTGGCAGTGCTATAGAAGTTACCACGCAAGAGCAAGCAGTGACGCTCGCCGGACAAGTGAGTTCTGACGCCGAACACGATCTGGCTATCTTGATTGCCAGCAACACCAATGATGTGACACGCGTTATCGACAAGCTAGAAATTGTTCAATAGAAACGTCATCGCATTCAAATCCCGTACGTTAATGCAATACGTTCCAATAAGGAGTTTGTGATGATTCGTTGGATATTTATTTTCCTGCTGTTGGCGTTGGTTTCTGCACTCTTAGGGTTTACAGGCATTGCAGGTGCTGCAGCCACTATCGCACAACTTATCTTCTATTTGTTTGTTTTGTCTCTGATTGTTTCTTTGGTGATGTACTTTACAAGTAGACGTTAATAAAAATTGATAACTGACATAGGAAGGCGAAATATGAAAAACAATCACTCTATTATGAAATGGGTAATCCCACTGGGATTAATGTTTACCTTAGCGGCTTGCAGTGAAGAAGGTCCGATGGAAAAAGCCGGTGAAAAAATGGATGAGGCCGTACAAGACACTCAAAATGCCATTGAAGACAGCTGTGAGAATATTAAAGAAGATCTGAAGGCTGAAGATGAAGATTGTTAATCTTTTTCTTAATTTTTAGTAAGCAAAAAGGGAGGGTTAACCTCCCTTTTTTAGTCTAGAATAAATTTATTTCCCTAGAGGGAACGCCCTTACCTATCTTATTATCTTCATCACATGGGATCTGAACTTAATTAGAGTTGGAGCTGCTTTTCTATTTCATCATTTTCCATCTGCATCGCCGCGACCCAATACGAAATTTGCAGGGTCAATGAACGATCCGTTATCTCTCGCAAATGAGTGCGAAGAGTTGTGATCAGTTGGGTATTCGCATGATACATGTGCTGATAGTCATCAAACGATTGGTCATCTTTTGAGTGAGAACGTTGTGCGTGAGCAAGGCGTGACAATACCTGCTGAGACTTCTGTTTGAAAAGCAGCTTGGCGACTCGATTCATTAGCGCTTGCTCTACAACGACAAAGCGATGAGCACTTCTCGTTAATGTATTGTTGGGCCGTTTTTTAAGCAGAGTTAGACTACGGGCATGATGATCGATAATAGAGGTCAGCATATTCTCTAGCGTATGGGTAGTTAACTTCATTGATACCTCTCATGATTCATCAATATTAATTCTCACATTTCAATTTTTAAAAATCATCTGTTTTATTGGTGCAGGTAATATGCCAGTACGAGTTGTTTGTTTAGTGTTGTTCTTTATGGTGATATTTTTATTTGTTCTCTATATGCCATGAAAAATTTACCGACTTTTTGGCTTAACAAAGAAAAAATTACATTAACATTCAACCATGAGAGCATTTAAAGTCATTATTTGATGAGGTGTGGAAATAAATTTATGGGTGGCACGGTTCTCGCTTGTTCTACTTTGAACTCATTACTCATTGTTAGGAGATTTCCATGGCTACAGCAAAACAAACAACAGCGAAAGAAACAGCAGAGAAATCGAAAGAGCAGTTGGAAGAGGCGTACGAACTCGCAGAAAAAGCGGCGTTCGAAGCCGTTAATGCGATCAAGCAAGAAGCACAACAAAAGTGGGGTGAAAGCAGTCACCAAGCAGAGCAGGTCGCTCATTCAGCGGGCGATGTCATTAAGCAGAGGCCACTGTTGAGTATCGGCTGTGCGTTTTTAGCTGGTTGGGCAGTATCTAAATTGATCAAATAGCACTGAGACAAATACTGAACGATTGATGCGCGCAACAGGCACGTTGCGCGTTTGAATCCACCTGTTTAAACAGCATAACCAGTGAGTAACCGAATGACAAAAGACGAACAACACAGTGACAGTGTAGGTATCGACTCAGAGATGGAGAAAGCGCAGTTGAGCGAGCCTCATCGATCACAGCCTCAGGAGATCTGGGACGACTTGGCTGGCATCGCAGCAGAATCAGAACGCTTGAGCGTCCTCATTCGCTCTTGGCTGCTGTCGAGCGCGAAGCTATTTCGGCTAGAAAGTCAATTGAGTGCAAGAGCGTTGGGATCAGCGCTGCTATGCTCGATCCTATTTGTGCTGTTGTTGGTGCTTTTTATTTTTAGTCTTTCGGTTTCACTCGGCATCATCATTTATTGGTGGACATCCCAACTCCCGCTTGCGGTTTTGACTGCGCTATGTTCACTTGGTTTGAGCCTTATCTTGCTGATATGGCGACAAAATCAGTTACTGAGGCTTGTGGGCTATACACACACTAAACAGCAAATTAAGGAGGGTTGGGATGCGCTCACTCAAGCAGTTGAAAAAGGAAACCGAGCTCACTCGAATGGAGAGTAAAGTGGCACTCAATCAGTGCTTACTGCATTACCGATTATGTCGGCACTTAACGGCTCGTTTCATTGATAGGCACCCTTGTTTTGCCTTTGGTGGAATGGCGCTTTACGGTGCAGCTGTGGCACATCAAGCCATTCTGAGTCCGTCACTTTCGAGGTCCTTCAGTCGACTCGTTGTCCGGTCTGTGTTACCACGCCTCGCGGGGAGTAGATAGTTCGATGAAAAGTCGTATCACCATTTCCATGAGTCTCGTCCTATCGGTACTGCTTGTCGTTGTCACGGTAGTGCCGGCTCTTTACTTTGCGAAAGCGTTTTTGATGCCGCTGGTTGTCAGTAGTTTTATTGCACTAATGTGTAGTCCTTTCATCAACTACGTTGAATCCAAGGGGATGCCTCGAACCTTAGTCGTTGTTCTCGTGCTGTCTTGCTTAGTGGGCGTGTCGTTGGTAGGTTTTTCGGCTATGTCAGAGCCCGTCAAGCAGTGGTGGTCACAACTGCCTGATATCGTAAAAAGTGTCACTCAGGAAGTGAGCGAAGTGGCCAAGACCACAGAACAGCAAACCGGAGAGTCGCTATCGATAGCCGGTGATATGGATGACATGGGTGACAGTACGCTCTTTTCGTTGCTGAAAAGCTTAGCAACGGCAACGCCCGCCATCGTTATTAACGCGATGATGGTGCTGTTTATGGTGTATTTTATGCTTAATCACGGACGTGGTTTATACAGGCAGATGGTACATTGTCTGGATAGCTTTTCGCAGCAAAAACAAGTCGTGGGGTTAGTTAAAGCGTTGCAAAGCGATCTCTCGCGTTATGTCAGTACCATCACTTTGGTCAACGTAGGGTTGGGTGTCGCGGTGGGCTTAGTGTTCTGGATATTAGGGATGACTGACCCCTTTCTTTGGGGGGCATTGGCAGGCATGCTGAATTTTGCCCCTTATGTCGGACCGCTCATTTCAGCCTTAAGTTTTACTCTTGTGGGCTACTTGCAGTTTGATTCCTTGAGCTTAGTGTTGGCGGCGACCTCGCTTTATTTAGTGTTGAACTTAGTTGAGAGCCAATTCGTCACGCCGACGCTGCTCGGCCGACGATTCAATTTGAATCCACTGGTTATCTTCGTATGGTTATCCTTCTGGGGATGGCTCTGGGGGGGGATCGGATTTTTGGTTGCAGTCCCTTTGCTCGTCAGTGTCAACTTGTTGAGAGAGCGTGTCCAATTGGTCGACTGGCCAACACTGAGCCGAGGAGGTGAGCATGAATGAATATGTGGATGAGCTCGATTTGGGTCTGGGAAAGCGTCACCTTGTTGTTCAAAGGCGTTATGACGCCCTCGGGGCAGTCAACGATTTACTCATAGCGATTTGGTTTTTGGTCGGTAGTATTTTTTTCTTAAACGATGCACTTATGTTGGGTGGTACTTGGTTATTTATTGTCGGTAGTGCCCAGTTGCTTATTAAACCGGCTATCAAGCTAACTAACCTTGTGCATGTCAGTCACATCCAGCGCGAATGATGCCTACAAACATTGCTCCGTTCACAGTCATCTTTTTATCCATGAAGTCCGTATATATGAAAAATTGTCGTCGATTCGTTAATCGGTCACATTTCTCATTTATTTATGGTAAGTGTTTGACGATATTAGGCAACCTAACGTATTGACAACTATAATAAGTCTGTTGTGGTCAAGGATGGCACGCAGCGAAAAATGACGTCGAGAGACTGGTTGAACCGTTGATGGAGTACGGAATGAAAGAAAAAGAGATCGAATTGCTGCTAAGCAAAATGAGCCATATTTTCGATATGAGTCGAGATGGTTCATGGTTTATGGGTAGGGATAGAGTGATTCGACACTACAACCAGCACTTTTATAGTCAGTTTGATCTGCCCTCCGATGAGATTACTTTGGAACAGTGGTTGTCATTGGTTCATCCTATCGACAAAGCACTGTTGAGTGAACGTGTGGACGAGCATGAGCAAGGCGACTCTCGCGAAATGGTCACCGAGTATCGCGTGAAAACAAAGAGCAATGGGTACATTTGGCTTGAGGCAACGGGCGTCATTGTTGCCGATGAGGGAGGCAGTTATATGGTCGGCTCTCACCGTGATATCAGTGAACAAAAGTTGCTAAGAGAGTATTTCTATCGTGTCGCCTATCACGATGGGGACACAGGGTTGTACAACAGACTCAAATGGATCGAGGATATCGAACATAATGAGGATGGTGCTGTGCTTATCACTGTGTCTGTGGATAATTTCAAAGATTACGATCGACTTTGGGGTGGCAGCTTCGCGAAAGAAGTCGTTGCGCGGTTAGTCAAATGGGTAAATGACCAACAAAGTGACTACGAAATCTATCGAGTTTCCGAAACCCAATTTGTATTAAGAACGCTATCTGGATTATCTGTTGAGGCATTGACTCTGGCGTTGAAATCATTGCTTGAAGCGTTCAATGACGAGATCTATGTCGATGAGCATCTGCTGACCGATGATGTTGCAGTCGGCGGTTTGTATGAATGCGATTTGGATCGCGATAGCCCATTAAGTCTTCTTTATCAGATTACCGATTATGCGTCTGATAATGGCGGGATCACCGTCTATCAAGGGGATGTGAAAAATGCTATTGACCGCTGGTTTGTTATCAAAGATTCGATTCGATCGGCGATAGAAAATGAAGACATCACCATCGCTGTGCAACCGATTTTTGACAGTGTAACGAATCAAGTCATCAGTTATGAGGCACTCGCTAGGTGGACACATCAGGACTTAGGTTATGTGTCGCCGGTTGAATTTATTCCACTCGCCGAGCAGCGTGGTCTCATTTCTGCATTGGGAAAGCTAGTCTTTAGTAAAGCGTGTGAGTTTGTGCGTCGTTGCCCCATTGATAGTGATAATCGACCTAAGGTCAATATTAATGTGTCGGTGATTCAATTGAGAGATCCAGACTTCGTGACCGATATCGTGTCGATTGCAAATCAATACAAGGTGCCGACTTCGAGGATCGTATTGGAGTTGACGGAGTCTCACATTCTCGATAGTAGTACGGTGTGTCATGACCAAATCTCAAAAGCAAAACAGGCGGGATTTGAGATATCTCTGGATGATTTTGGCGCAGGTTACAGCTCAATCATAAGCTTATTTCGACAACCACTGAATCAAATTAAACTCGATAAAAGCTTAGTTGAAGATTGTCAGCACGATGCGTCCTGCCGAAACTTGGTGACTTATCTGGTTCAGCTATGCAAAGACAAAGGAATGAGCCTTGTCTCTGAGGGGATTGAAAGTGCGGATATGCAAGCTTTTATGCAAGAGTTAGGCGCTTCTCATCTGCAAGGTTTTGGATTGGGTAGGCCTGAACCGATCGAGGCATACCTGCACGAAGAGCCGATTGAAGAACTGAATCAGAGTGTCGAGTGATAGCACACCTCAGTGCAGAGGCTAAAGCTAGGCTATCTCACATCGCTATCACATATGTTTGTCGACAGGTGGGCGTTGGAACCCACCTAGCGATACCTCAGAGTATGCTGCCACTCTGAGAGGTGGTCAATGTGCTCAGGTCCAATCCCACAACAGCCACCAATGACGCTCGCGCCACGTTTCGCCCATACTTTGGCGAGCTGTAAGTACTCTTGCGGTGAAAAGTGTCGCATTTCTTGGAGTGTACCGTTGGCTTGGTGCCCCGATAGAATAGGCGAAAAGCTATTGGCATAAACCCCTAGCGTCATCGTAGTATTATGGGCGTTGATGACCGAAGTCGTGTCGATAAGTGCTTGTTCGATCACTTCGGGAATCGAACAGTTAAAAAACAGACCATCTGCTTGGCGGCTTAGCATTAGAGTCACCGCCTCTTTTACCGACTCACCAGAACGAAGTTTTGCTTCCTCAGTGACTTCATCGATAAGCGTAAAAGCAAAGTGGACGGGCTTGTCGCTGATACTCATTGCCTTTGCTATCACGCGCGCTTCTTCCAAACTTGAAATCGTCTCGACCAGCCAGAGATCAACATAAGGCGCTTGAGCGTGATACAACGCGTGAGTCAAAGCGCCGGCTCTCTCGGCGTCGAACAATTCAGGCCGATATGAGCCAAAGAAAGGCGGAATAGCACCTGCGACAAGAACGTCGCGTTTGCTTTCGTCAGCGGCTTGTCGAGCGAGCTTTGCTGCTAACTTGGCCAGCTCGGTCCCTCGTTCTGAAAACAAGGTTTCACCCAGGTGAAATGGTACGCACGCGTAGCTATTTACTGTGATGATTTCAGCGCCTGCATCGATGAAGCTTTCGTGGGCTTGTTTCACGTAATGAGGCGCCTCAATTAGGGCTTGAGCACTCCAAAGTGGTTGAGAAAAAGGAGCGCCAATTCGCTTGAGCTCTCTTCCCATTCCTCCGTCAAGAATCGTCAATGTTGTCATTTTTAGCCATCTATACTTCTAAATTTCCTAAGTCCCAATGTAGATCACTTTTTCTTTAGAGTAAAACCCAGCCTTATTCAATTTCATCATGAGCTATGTACAGAAGATGCGCTCAAGTCATTTGGTCGAAGTCACAGATCAACGTTGGCGCCTGGCGTCTAAACATTTTGTTGAATAGTGATTTGTGCTGCCACCCAAGATTTAATAGCCGTTTTGCTAGGCTCTGGTTTTGTATGGTGGCCACCTCAACACCTCGATATTGGTAAGGGTGGCTTTGAATGTAGCGAATAAACCGCTTTAACACACCTTGACCACGCACATAGGGGGCAAAATTTACCGAAACAATGGAGAGTCTCTGGCTGCCGAGCGGGCAGTGAACCAAGCAATGTCCGTGTTCATGACTTATGGTGGCGGAAAACTCGGGAAATGGACTCGTTTGATGAAGTTCTGAGAGAGAGTCGTACTCTTGGCAAAGGTGTTGAAGTAAGTGCTGGGCGTGAGGATCCATAATTAGCCTCCAAGCTGGGTGCTTTGGGTTGCGATGCTTCAGCCGCTATTTTAAAGGTTAATGTAGGAAGAAAAACGGAAAAGAATGGCGAGGTGAATTGCCGCATTTTTTACATCAGCAGAAATGTGCGCTGGTTTTGTGATTCAGAACCAGCGCTAATAATGGAATGCGGGTTATTTGACGAACTTTTTAAAAGGCGCGTCGATCGGTGTATCAGCAAGGTGATTGGTGTAGTTACTCATTACTTTTTGTGCAAGTCCAAGTACGATTTCCAACAGCTGCTGCTGACTATAACCAGCCGCAAAGAATTGTTCGATCTGCGTATCGTCAATCACGCCACGCTGACGCACCATCTGCAGTGTTGTTTCGCGAAGCGTCTCTAGTTTTTGGTTCGCCAGTGGGGTTTGGTTAACCAACGCATCGACAATCTCTTGGTCCACTTTCATTGACGCTGCAATCGCGCTATGAGCTGGTACACAGTAGTGACAGCCATGTTCGACGTTGATGGTTTGCCAAACGACCGTCAATTCTTCTGCGTTGAATGAGGTGCTTTGAAACAGACCATGTAATACCTGATACCCCTCCAGCAGTGCTGGAGATTCAGCCATCACAGCATGAAGGTTGGGTAGCATCCCAAATGCTTTCACTGAGTTTTCGATTAGAGGCTTGGACTCGTTTGGCGCGTTTTCTGCGGTGTATAGTTTAAATTCTGCCATGTTTCATCTCCTGGTAGTGATGTTGATTAAGTTCGACAGAGTCAGCATAGTTGATTTTGAGCGGTCGCTCAATATAAAATTGAGCACATGTTCAAAAATGGTGGTTAATCATGGCGAATACAAAAAAATTTCAACGTGAGGAAGTTGTGAAGGTCGCATCCGATCTATTCTGGAAGAAAGGCTTTCACGCGACGTCTACCCGAGATTTACAAGAGAATGTGAACCTTCGCCCTGGTAGCATCTATGCGACATTCGGTTCTAAAGAAGGCTTGTATTGTGAAGCATTAAAGATGTACGTCGCGAATCTTCAGGCCCAGTTTGAGGATCACTTAGCGCAACATTCTACGGTTTTGTCCGCGCTAGAAGCGTTTGTTTTAGATGTAGTGATCACGCAGCGCCATACAAATCCCAGTGCCATTTGTATGTTAGTTAAATCGGCCAGTGAGTTTGACGAAGGATTTGATACGCTTCGCTCGCAAACGCAGGGCTTAGCGAATCAATTTGAAGCTTTTCTTGTCACATTGTTCGAACAAGCGATTGCCAACGGTGAGGTAGAAGAGCAAGACCCACTGCACCTTGCACAATGGTTCCAGATCCAGTTCACAGGTCTTAGAGCATACTCATGTCGCAGTGACGACGAAACGTTAAAGGAATTGATCGCAACCATGATGAACGGTTTTCGGCGTGAATGGCCACACAAATAGCTGATTACACGTTTTTCTAAGATTAAACAGGAGTTTTTATGATAGTGATAACAGGAGCGAGCAGCGGTTTAGGTGCGTCATTGGCAAAGCGCTATGCGTTGCAGGGAGAGCGCGTTCTCATTACTGGCCGGAGCAAGCAAAAACTCGAAAGCGTATTGGATGGCATACCGACCACATCAGCCTGTTATGCTTGCGACCTCACTGATCATTTTGAGACAGAGTCGCTGTTTTCAAATATAAAGACGCCGCCTCATACCATTATTCATTGTGCTGGTTCTGGTTACTTTGGAGCGATTGATGATCAAGAGCCCAATAAAATCCGCACACTGATTGATAACAATCTGCACTCGGCGATCAATGTGCTACGAGAGGCCGTGCGTCGGTATCAAGATAAACCGGTGACAATTGTAATGGTGATGTCTACTGCAGCTCTTCAACCGAAAGCCGGTGAATCCACCTATTGTGCGGCAAAGTGGGCAGTGAAAGGTTTGATTGAATCGGTCAGGCTGGAGTTAAAAAGCAAGCCGATGAAGGTGGTCGCTGTCTATCCTGGCGGTATGGATACTGAGTTTTGGCCGACAAGTGGGAAATCGCTAGATACTCATTCGTTCATGCATCCGGACGAGGTAGCAGAGATGATACATAGTGCCTTGCAACAGGTAGGCAATGGATATGTATCAGATATCACGGTTAATCGGATCTAGAGTTAGGAACACCGGCTCACATTAATCTGCTAAACTCTTCGTCCTTTACCTGACTAGGAATCGCTGACAATGAGCCAAGAGCAACCCAATAACCCGTTACATGGTTTAACCCTTGAGAAAATACTTGTACGTTTACAAGAGCACTATGGCTGGGAGGGGTTGGATGCAGAGATTCCAATTAACTGTTTCTATAACAATCCTTCCATCAAATCGTCGCTGAAGTTCTTACGCCGAACTCAATGGGCAAGAGACAAGGTTGAAGCGCTCTATATTGAAACCTTCTGCCAATGAACAAATAAGCTCGCAAAGCTATAGGTTACGCCAACGTTATGCTTGAGAGAGATTGACGCAAGATACGGTTTGAGTGGCCGATGCAGTACTTGAGATACATCAAGTCGACTTTCCAAAATTTGCAGTATCTTGATATGTCACTGGTTGATTATGGAGTAAGCGATGAAAATGTTCAGAATCGAGACCTACACGAACGAAGTGAAAGAAAGTACGGTGAGTGTTCCATTGGCGTTAGCAACGATTGCTATAAAACCGTTCTTAAGCCGCATCATGACCACACAGAAAGACGTGATCTTAGCCGCGTTAGAAGACAAAACTTTTTCAGGTGTGATTTTGGAGCTGGATGATCATGCATCGGGTGAACGAGTGATCTTTTCTGTCAGTTGAGCAAGACGTAGTCTGCTTATGGAATTTGACCATTGGCTTCAAGAAGCAGTCATCGATGTTTCATCTCTTAAAATGTGCTGCATTGTAGTGGCTTTTTAATTCGACCAGAGTGATGTGGTTGTTGAGGGGTGAGATAATTTCGCAGCTAACGGTCAAATTAGCGTTATATACCAGTAATCAGAAAGTCGATAGCAGCGATAATTTCGTTTCTAAATGTGCTTAGATCGTTGACTGGGGTCGTGAGGATTTGAGTTGGTACACTGGCCATTTGTTGAGTAAGAATCACAAAGTCACCTTCATCAATATGGATCGTAGGGCACAGATGGCTAGGGGCTTTGTTCTCTAGCCGTTCGATAGGAGTTAAGGGAATGACCAAGCGACTATTTAGTGAATCGAGCAACTCGCTTTGAACATCAACAAAATACGGGTAAGTGCTTGCGGTGCTCTTATCGTTGTTTTTATAAAGTGTAAATTGTGACATTAGAATACTCGGTATGAATCAGAAAATAGTCCGTGTTTTGCAGTTAAGTCGTTACACGCTTCAATTGCTTCGGCGTTTTGTTCTAACCATTCGGCTTTCAATTGTTGCTTTACTTCTTTTTCCAAAGCCTTTTCCATTGTTGCTGATAGGTTGATGTTTAGGCGCTTAGCTTCGGCAAGTAACTCACTGTTTAAACTAAGGTTTGTCGCCTTTTTAGGTGCATGTGTGCTATATATATTTTTCATGAAGTGTTTTCCATGCGTATTAATGATGCGCATTTAGTATAGGTAAAAGCTAGGCATACGACAAATTGTCCAAGAGGGATTCATCCCGCGTGGCATTTTTACTATGCGGTTTTCAGTTTCACATTTGGTTAGGCCATATGTTTATTGTTGGAGATACATAGCAATGGAAGTCACTATTGGGAATGATGCCGAGTTGATGAAGCGAGCTCAATCTATCCGCTATCAGGTGTTCACACTTGAGCAACAGATCCCAAAAGAATTAGACCTTGATGGACTAGATGAAGAGTCAATTCACGCGTTAGTTGTGGAACAAGGTAAACCCATCGCCACTGCTCGGCTAACAGTGAAACAGGGCAGTACGTGTACTTTGGCTAGGGTAGCGGTCACAAAAGCATATCGAGGGGCTGGAGTTGCCTCAAAAGTTATCCAGGCTTTGATGGGTTATGCGCAGAGTAATGGTGTTGAGTCTATTGTGATCCACGCTCATAGTTATCTTCGAAATTACTATGAAAGGTTTGGCTTTGAGTTCATCAAAGAAGTGGAGATTGTGGGTGAACATCAGTTAATTGAAATGCGACATCAAATAGTAAACAGGTAGTTGCTCAAAGGAAATCCGATGAAACTCTTACTGGATACCTCTTATTTCTCTACCATCTTGCAGGACTTCTTCAATCTCCGCTCCATCAAGCATTTTTCCTAGTGGCGACTGAGGAGTGATGACAACAACGCGGTCGTTATCGAGTTTGTAGCCACCACATGCAGGTAAAAACCAACACGTCATGTCATCTGAGAGCGTCACTATCGCGCCGAGTTTGATCTCATCTTCTTCGTCAAAATCAACAAGCGGCAGGGACTTAAGGCGATTAATGGTTATATCAAATTCAGCCACACGCTGCGATTGGCCATGTGCTAAGTACGCGGCCTCTAGTCCAACGGTATCGTACTGTGTTTCTGCAACACTTTGTTCATGCGTAGCAAGATCATGGGCGATATCCGCCGCATCTAATGCATTTTGGCGTTGAGTGAAAAGGATCTCTAGGAGCTCGGTGCGCAGTTGTTCTTTGTTCAGCATGGTGTACAAGTGTTTGGGTAGACGCGTTGATAATACTGGATTAGCGATCAGAGTGCGATAGGGGATATCGAAACGATTTTATTTGTTCCAAAAACGGTGAAACCCCGATGTTGGTAGCATCGGGGTTTCGAATTTTTAGAAGTCTCGGTTGGTAAGGCCGATATTCTTTATGCAAAAGGCTGGATTACAATCCGGCTATTCCTTGGTAGGAGGAATTAGATGCGGATGAAGTCCATGTGCTCAACTTTTGGCTTGAAAGCGTGACGTTGAACGTCTTGTGGCTTAACTTTCACTTCAGCGCCGTCGATCACTAGAACGATACCTTCGTAGAACTCAGGCTTGTCCATTTGGTTAACGATGTCATCGTGGTTAAGAACGATCGATACTGGTGCAGCTTCGCCACCGTAAACGATAGCAGGGAATTTACCAGCGTGACGTAGGCGGCGGCTCGCACCTTTACCTAGTTCAGTACGTACTACTGCTTCAAATTTCATAGTAATTACTCTCAAATATGAAAAAATTAACTTCACATCTCGCAATGCGACCTTGCAGATGTGGTGTGCGCTTAAGAGAAATTGGTCGTAACTCTTAAAACGAGCGCGGATACTACCATCCATACCGTTTTCTCGCAATAGATATTCGCCGTGCGCGCGACAATTTCGCCTATTTTGTTTCAACGGCTTAGCGCTTGTGCTTCTTGGTTGCACTCGCACGTTGCATGGTGAGGATGGCTTTCAATCCGCCTTGAGCACCCGCTTCTAAGCTCAGTGCGCCGCGATAGCTGTGCGCCATCTCTTGTACAATGTTTAAACCTAGCCCGGAGCCAGGGGTATGCTCGTCTAAGCGCACGCCACGTTTTAGCACTTGCTGAATGTGCTCTTTGGCAATTCCGGGGCCATTATCTTCAATCACGATGGAGAGTTGATGCCCGTCGTCGGCTTTGCGTTTTGCCTCATTAGTGATGACATCCACACTGTAGATTCTGATCATACTGCTGGCCCATTTATAGGCGTTCTCCAAAAGATTACCCAGCATCTCGTCGAGGTCAGTTTGTTCCACGGCAAGCTCAATATCGGAATCCAGTTCATTGATGACGGTTAAGCCTCGGTTGGCGTATATTTTGTCAAACGCGAGCGTGATGGCATCGACGCGCTCGGCGGGATTGGATTTTACCGCGAGAATGTTTTTTGCGCCGGCCATGCGCGCGCGGCCGAGGTGATAATCAATTTGGTGCTGAATTTGATCGATGGCTGGGGTCAGCTTTGCTTGTTCAGCCACCCCCAATTGACGGATTTCATTCTTAAGCACAGACAGCGGCGTTTTTAAGGCATGCGAGAGGTTACCAGCGTGATGACGGGCACGCTCAAGAAGCTCTTGATAGTGAAACAGCAGCGCGTTGAGGTCACTGATCACCGGAGCCACATCTTTGGGGTAGGCTTCATCAAGGCGACTTTTTTCGCCACGACGCAGCTCGGCCAGCTCTTTCTTCATCTTGCCCAGTGGGCTTAATGACCACTCCACTTGCAGCATAATAACAGTCAGCAGCCCAAGATAGAGTAAGCCGAGGATCAGCCACAGCTGACCCATCAACTCGGTGACGGTCGCTTCGATGGGCTGTTCATCCATGCCAATCGTCACTTGAATAGGGCCGTTGTAATCGGGGAAATAGAGGGTCGAATCCATGGTGATGAGTTTCTCGCCTTTTGCCCCAAATACAGCGCTTTTGCCTTTATGTTTTTTGGGGCCTTTGAAGGTCAGTGTCTGATCCCACAGAGAACGCGAACGCAGCAAGTCGCTATCAGTGCTCGCTTGCCAGTAGAAACCACTATAAGGGCGAGTAAAGCGAGGATCGGATAAGCCCGAAGAGAGCGAGAGTTCACCTCGGTCATTGACGTTAAGCGCACCCGCCATTTCATCCATATAAATAGAGAGCTGATCGCGGCTGTCCTCAACCATATAGTGCAGAACTTGGGTCGGCACCGTCACGCCGGCGGCGATGATCATCGCCGTGAGCCAGATGATAGCGGCAAAGACCAGGCGACTTTTTAGGCTGAGCTTTTTAAGGTTGGCGACTCGGAGCTTAGGCATTGAGCTGGTATCCTAGCCCACGCACGGTTTTGATGACGTCAGGCGCGATTTTTTTGCGGATACGGCCAATAAAGACCTCAATGGTGTTGGAATCACGATCAAAATCTTGTTTGTAGATGTGCTCGACCAGTTCGGTGCGAGAGATTACTTTGTCTGGGTTGTGCATAAAGTAGGCGACGACTTTGTATTCTAGCGCCGTTAGTGTGACGGGGGTTTGCTGCCAGAGTACGGTAGAGCTGCGGGTATCGAGGCTCAGGTTACCTACCTGCATGACGGGTGAAGCATTACCAGAGGCTCGGCGAAGCTGGGCGCGAACGCGGGCGATCAACTCGACCATCTCAAACGGTTTGGTGAGATAATCATCGGCGCCAGCATTCAGTCCTTCTACTCGCTCGCTGAGCGCGTCACGGGCACTGAGTATCACCACTGGGGTATTGATGTTGTTGGCGCGAATGCCACTCAACACCGAAAGCCCATCCAGTTTGGGTAGGCCCAAGTCCAATACAATCGCGTCCCACTCTTCGCTAGTGGCACGATAGAGACCATCCTCACCATCGGCAGACCACTCACTGACCCAATCTGCATCGTCAAAAGACGCTTGAATTTGTTGTCCAAGGCGAGGGTCGTCTTCAATCACCAATATTTTCATTGTAACCGAGGCTCCTTATTCGGTGGGTTTAAGCGCGTCGCGAAAGTGTCGGCCTTTGATTTCCAGCATTTCTAAACTGGCTGCATTGTACTCGACTTTAATGATGTTGTTATTGTGGTTGAGTTTGAGCTCATAGATCCAAATGCCATCATCTTGATCCAATTCGACTTGGATGATTCTACCATGCAAGTCGCGCTCGACCGCTGCGTACATCTCGGAAAAGGGTCGAATGTCGCCATTTTGCACCGCTCTATACACTTCGTCTTGATCGCCATCGAGATCGACGCGGGTTCCCGGGTGGTACTCATCTTGAACTAGGGCGTGGCCGTCTTGCGCCGCACTGGGCAGAGAAAAGAAGACGGCACTAGCAAGAAGAAAGGAAGCCGGTAAAAATTGACTCATACGGGGTGTTCTCAGTGTATTCATCAGTATATTCCTCTGTTCAGAATCAACATGAGCATACACGCAACAAGATGAACCTTGAGTGAATTATCCGTTCAGCTCATCGTCAAAGATTTTATCGCGCATTTTCCAAAAGCGCCCGACCTTACGCGCAATCACAAACTGCGGCGGGCGAAAGCGGTGTTGGTTATCGACCACTTTACTCGGTGATAGGGTATCAAAGGGGCGATGCTTGTCCGCCAAATGCGGACGAACGAAGCGATCTTTGAAGGTCTTTTTCTGTTTAGGCGTGGTGAGAGACCAAAATTCATGCACCTTGGCATCGTTGTCACCCACGTAGCTGATCCGGAGCTGGTTTTTACCTTGGCCATCTTTGTGCAGTGAAAAGTCCATCGCCAAGCACTCAAACACTAAAGCATCTTTAAGGTTTAACGCCTCTTTAATCTTCTTATCTGGGTCGACTAAGGTGGCGTCACACTCATGGCAAATACGCGCAGCTATATCGTTATCGGCGCCGCAATCACCGCAGTATTTTGCGCGAAAGCGGTAGTTGCAGTGCTCGCGCTCGCCCGTCTCTTCATCAGTAAAATACCCTTGGCACTTACGGCCAAAATGTTCAATTAAAAAGCCATTGCTATCGAGCTTGCCCCAAAAGTTGTTGTTAAAGCCACAAGCCGGACAGGGGATGGTGATGATCTCGCTGTCCGAGTCTGGTTTTGGATCGCCCACTTCGGGTTGATAGAGATCGTAACTGTTGCCCGCGTAATCGAGTACCAAGCAATCACCTTTTCCTGGCGATAAACGTAACCCACGACCAACAATTTGCTGATACAAGCTGACCGATTCCGTTGGGCGAAGAATGGCAATCAGATCCACATGCGGCGCATCAAAGCCCGTCGTCAGCACCGAGACATTGACCAGATATTTGATTTGGCGCTGCTTAAAGCGTTCGATGATGCTGTCACGCTCCGTAGTAGGCGTATCACCGATGACCAGCTCGGTGTGATCGCTAGGTAGAAGCGAAAATATCTCCTGCGCGTGCCTCACCGTGGCGGCGAATATCATCACGCCTTGCCTGTGCTCTGCGTGTTGGATGATTTGTTCGACGATTTGTGGTGTTGCGCGCTTGGCATTGTCAATCACCATATCAAGTTCTGACTCTTTATAGCGCCCGGTACTGGCGGGTTTGAGTTGCGAGAAATCATAGCTCAGTACCGGGGCATCGAGCAGCGTGGCAGGTGTTAGAAATCCTTCATCAAGTAAATATTGGATAGGCAGTTCAAAGATGCAATCGCGGAAGAATCTCGGTTCATCACTGCGCACTAAGCCACGTGTGTGGTACTGGTAAATCCAACCCATCCCAAGGCGATAGGGCGTGGCCGTCAGACCAAGCACTTTAATGCCAGGGTTAAGCTCGCTCAAGTGGCGAATGACTTTTTGATAACTGGTGTTTTTGTCATCTGGTACGCGGTGACATTCATCGATCACCAGTAGCGAAAATTGGTGACTGAACGCGTCCAAATTGCGCACAACCGATTGCACCGAGGCAAACACCACTTGCTGATCGGTCTCCTTGCGGCCAAGCCCGGCAGAAAAAATCGCCCCCTTTAACCCGTAACCTTCGTACTTGGCGTGGTTTTGCTCAACCAACTCTTTGACGTGTGCCAGCACCAAGACGCGCCCTTTTGCCAAACGCGCTAATTCTGCGATGACTAAGCTTTTCCCTGCACCCGTTGGCAACACAAGCACCGCAGGGGTTTGATTGGCGCGAAAGTAATGGATTACCGCTTTGACGGAGTCTGCTTGGTAGGGTCTGAGGGTGTACATGGTAATGCGTAGCTGAGAATTTTTTACAATTATACACAGGTAAAAGTGTTATTTTAATATGAATTAAATTCATATTAAAACTGTCTTTTGTTCTGTCTATACTCATCTCAATATGTGGTATCTTGATAGACAGTACTGATACGTAGACATTGTGTAGATAAGAGTGCAAATAAACAAACCCGTGTCACAATCAACGAGCATCGCCCTTGCTACATAGGGCTAGCCTTTGCTGTATTGGTGATAGAAGTTTAGCTTTAATCAGGGAAATCGATGCCAAAGGCCACCCATTTTGATTTTAATCTTTTGCGCGTATTTCTTAGCGTCTACAAAAGTCACTCATATACTGTGACCGCCGAGGAGTTGGATTTGACCCCCTCAGCGGTGAGTCATGCGGTCAAACGACTCAATACACAATTAGGGGAAACCTTATTTCAGCGTAAACACGTCGGTGTCGAGCCAACGTTTGTCGCGCATGATCTGTTTAAGCAAGTCGCTGAACCATTTCATTCGATAGAACGGACCATTCTCGGTTATGAGGATTTCTCGCCAAGCAAAACGGATCGAGCGTTTCGTGTCTATGTGCCTGACGTGTATATGTCAGACCTAATTCAGCGTTTGGTTGGCCAGCATGACATTAGCGCTGAGGTGATATTCGCCGCGTTACCCTCCGATCAAGATGACACTTATGATTCACTCGCCAGCGGGGTGGTCGACTTGGTGGTGGATTATGTTGCGCCCAGACTGGGAGGTATTGCCTCTCAACTAGCTAAAGAGGAGTCGATGGTGTGCGTGGTCCATCGTGATCATCCTCGTATTGGCGATACCATTAGTTATGAGCAGTATTTTGCCGAGTCTCACGCTTTTCTGAATTTGGTGCGATTTAATACTCGCGCTGCGGATACCTTGGCTAAGCAGCCGATCCCACAGCGTAAAATACACAGCGACCACAACTCACTGTACTCAATGCTACACACGATTGCACATACAGATGCTATTGGTATCTGTACACAAGACGTCGCCAGCCTTATGCAAGCATCATTACCCATTAAAACGATGGCTGTACCTTATGAGATCAACAAGGTCGCGCTATGGGTCAATTGGCCGAAGAAGCTGGATAATAACCCAGCGAATCAGTGGCTCCGCTCATTGGTGATTGAGTTGCTGGCGCAAGCGTAAAGGGTTCGCAGCGCGCAGTGAACTCTGTATACTGCGCGGCGAACACAGAGTGAGGTAAAAATGCGTTTAGACAAATTTCTCTGCGATGCCTTAGGTGCGACGCGAAAAGAAGCCACGAAAATCATCAAAAGTGGCGAAGTGACGGTCAACGATGTGGTGCAAAAAAGCGGTGCAGTTAAAGTTTCCGACACGTGCGTCGTCGAGTGGCAGGGTCGTGAAATCGGCAAACCAGGACCAAAATACATCATGCTTTACAAACCTGAGGGATTTGTCTGCTCTCATGAAGACGGTTTTAATCACACCGCGTTTGTGCTGCTAGATGAAGTGAAGATTGAAAACCTGCATTTTGCTGGGCGATTAGACGTCGATACCACAGGTTTGGTGTTGATTACCGATGATGGCCAGTGGTCGCACCGCATCACTTCACCGAAGCATAAGTGTGAGAAAACGTACCGAGTGTGGCTGGCCGATCCTATCGGTGACGACTATGCTGAAAAATTCGCCCAAGGCATCGAACTGCGTAATGAGAAAGAGCCGACGCTGCCCGCGAAACTAGAAATCATCAACGCGGATGAGCACGAAGTGCTGCTGACCATTACTGAAGGCAAGTACCACCAAGTGAAACGCATGTTTGCTGCACTGGGCAATAAGGTTGAGCATCTTCACCGTGAACGCATCGGTGCTATAGCGCTGGATGATTCGCTTGAACCGGGTGAATACCGTTACCTGACTCAAGCAGAAATTAATTCTATTTGGAATTAATCCCCCAATTTGGAAGAGCTTTATTTCCTAATAGGAACTAGTAATTTGATCTCAATCGGTTGAATATAGTCCGGTTGACTTCATTTCTTTTGACGAGCCGCCTTTCTGCGGCTCGTTTTTTCGCTATCGGATAGGAGACTTATGTCTGATACTGCTATGACCAAAACCGACACGCCTCAGTTGAGCTTTTTGTTGTTTTTGGTTTTGGGTGCCATTGGTGCCTTAACGCCACTGGCGATTGATATGTATTTGCCCGCGATGCCCTCCATCGCTGCCGATCTCGGTGTCGAAAGTGGCGCGGTGCAAATCACCCTTACGGCTTATACCGCGGGCTTTGCTATTGGTCAGTTGATTCATGGTCCATTGGCGGACAGCTATGGTCGTCGCCCGGTGCTGATCCTTGGCGTGCTGTTTTTTGGTTTGGCCTCATTGGTGAGTGCAACCACCACAAGTATTGAAGCGCTCACTTGGGTGCGTACCGCGCAAGGCTTTGCGGGCGCTGCAGCGGCCGTCATTATTCAAGCTGTCGTCCGTGACATGTTTGATCGTGAGGATTTCGCGCGCACCATGTCATTTGTGACCTTAGTCATTACCATTGCGCCGCTGGTGGCACCGATGATCGGTGGTCACGTCGCCATTTGGTTTGGCTGGCGAGCAATTTTTTGGATCCTGGCGATTTTTGCCGCCATCGTGATCGCTTTGGTGCTATGGAAAATTCCAGAAACCTTGCCAGTGGAAAAGCGTCAGCCGCTGCGTTTTCGCACCACGATGCAAAACTACGCCCGTTTGTGCGCCAACCCTGTTGCGATGGGGTTGATTTTTTCCGGTGCGTTTTCATTCGCCGGTATGTTTGCCTTTTTGACCGCAGGCTCGTTTGTCTACATTGATATTTATGGCGTACGCCCAGATCACTTTGGTTATCTGTTTGGTTTGAACATCGTTGCGATGATCATCATGACCAGCATCAATGGCCGTTTGGTACGTAAAGTCGGCTCGCACGCCATGCTAAGATTTGGTCTTGCGGTGCAACTGCTCGCCGGCATTGGGATGTTTATAACCTGGATGCTGGATCTTGGCCTTTGGGGCACCGTACCTTTTGTGGTGCTGTTTATCGGTACGTTATCGACTATCGGCAGTAACAGTATGGGACTGCTGTTGAGCGGCTATCCGTCGATGGCGGGTACGGCGTCATCATTGGCGGGCACGCTGCGTTTTGGTACAGGTTCCGTAATTGGCGTGGTGGTTGCGATGTTGCCAAGTGATGCGACTTGGCCGATGATAGCGACCATGACGGCATGTTCGATACTCTCTGCCGTGTTGTATGGATTTTTTGGAAGAAAGGCGTAATGTCTGAATACACAGTTGAGATGCGCAAGTTAGTCACACTTGCGCTAGAAGAGCTCGATGCGCAGCATCGTTTAGGAAAGCTGACCGACGCTCCGGTCGCCAACAATCACTATTTAGTGCGTTGGGTGACCCGAGCGCTTAAAGAACAGCGTTTTCATCGCGTGGTTGGCAATGACCTGACGCGTTGGCAAAAAATGGGGCGCTCAAAAGGCAACGAAGCAGGACTATTGTTCACGTTTAAACGCATCGCTAAGCTGTACGATACCTTCTTTAGTGGTGAGGAACGAACGCTGAAAGACAGTGATATTGAGCAGTTCCTGGATCTGATGGAGAACGCGGATTGGGAAGTCTCTACCTCAGAACCCTTAGTGGGTGTGGGTAAGGTGCAACTCTTTACGGAAGGGCAAAATTCCTTGGCGATGTGCGCGGATCAATGTGACGCTTGCTTTGAAGGCGAGGCTTTAGTTAATCCGATGAGCTGGTTTGTTCGTGGTAATCACGCCGAGTTCGTTGAGAAAGCCACCGCCGCAGGCTTTTTGGTGCACAAGGTGACCGACTACAAGTCGAATGTGAAGTACCACGGTGAATATCTGATTTTTCCTGCCAATCGTGGAACGCAGTTGCCCGAAATTCCCCTTAGCTTGACGGCTTAGCCTGAGTTCTTAATCATAAAAACAACGCCTTGCTTCCACGCAAGGCGTTGTTTTTTTGGCTTTATTCTGCTGCCTTTCTCACAATAGCTCTGACCATGCCTTTGAAGATAAACAGGTGCGGTAGCATCATGGCAAACCAATACATTAACCCCCAAAAACCTTGCGGGTGCCACCAAGCGGTGACGCTGAGTGTGCGCTGGGTGCCATCATCCTCAATAGAAAATTCCAAACGGCCCAAACCAGGCCCTTTCATACCAAACAGCAATGAGAGAAACCGCTTGGGTTCACAGCGGATCACTTTCCACGAGTCAATAAAATCACCCACTTTAAGCTCTGGTCCGGGAGGTTGACGCCGAATCGGCGCTCCAGCGCCAAACAAGACGTCAAGCCATTCGCGCGTTCGCCACAAGCCATTGGCGAAAAAGTAACCCTGATCGGGTTGGCCGATGGTTTGAATGATTTGCCATAGCGCGTCGGAACTCAGTGGCGTTTTTATCGTTGCGCCTGCCTGTTTCGGGTAATAGCCATAGCCCGGTTGCCAGCGATTCTGGGCCGCAGGGTCATACCCCCACACGTTACTGCGCACGAATTCTCCCTCTTGCTCTATCGCGCGCTCAATCATGGTTTGAAAGTCAATTAAGGTCTGTGGGTAGCGAGTGCGTATCTCGGCTGAATCCGCGACAAAGTCATGAGACAGCCCCGCCAGAAGCGCTGAGCCGACTGACGCAGGAACGGAGGTCACCAAGGCGAGCCAACGCGAGGCCATCTTAGGCGTGAGCAGCGCAGTGCTGACAAGTCGAACCCGTTTGCCCGCCGCTTGACCGATAACCTGAAACTGTTCTCGATAGGTCAACACATCTGGGCCGCCCACTTCAAAGCATTGATGCTGAGTCACTCGCTCTTTGATCAGGCAGAGTAGGTAGTAATTAAGGTTCGCCAATGCGATGGGATTGGCTTTTGAATCGACCCATTTAGGCGCGATGAGAATAGGCAGGTTGTAAACAAAGTCGAGCATGATCTCAAACGCCGCCGAGCCAGGACCAATGATGACGCCAGCACGTAACTCGGTGATAGGCACGCCCGCTTGACGGATGATCTCTCCGGTCATCAAACGCGCTTTAAGGTGTTGTGAGTTGCCTGTTTGCGGTTGGAGCGCACTTAAATAAATCACATGTTTCACTTGGCTCACTCGAAGTGCGTCGCGAAAATGTTCTGCCAAGCTGATTTCATAATCGACAAAGTCTGAACCGTGGGCCATACCGTGTACCAAAAACAGGACGATATCAAAGGCGCGCACTAGTTTGATGGTCTCGGCGCGATCTGCCAGGTCTAAGTAAGTCAAGGTGAGGTTGGGATGCGGTTGGATACGCGCCTTCAATGCCGAAACATCTCGCGAAGCAGCAGTGACGCTGTAACCTTGTTCGCACAGCTGAGGAAGCAGTTGTGACCCGACATAGCCAGATCCGCCCAGCACCAACACTTTTTTCATCGACATTCCTTATGGCCTTGAGCAACAAAGTGATTCACACCTATAATAGCGACAAGTGGCAGCTCTGCCCAAACCCACCGCTCAACGCTTTGATCACCTTACCAAAAAAGGACGTGCTCTTGTTCATTTCTCAGGTTTTGTCGCACACTCGTGGCGATTTTATTCGTCGCCTTATTGCTATTGCGCTGCCCATCACCTTGCAAAGCATTATGTTCTCTAGCCGAGGCTTGGTGGATGTGATCATGCTGGGTCAGTTAGGTGAAGCGGAGATCGCCGCGGTGGGTGTGGCCGCGCGTGCGACATTCGTGACCACCATTATGCTGGTTGGGGTGACCACCGGAGGCGCACTGCTTACGGCGCAGTATTGGGGCGCCGGTGATCAGCAAGGGGTGAGGCAGAGTACGGCGTTAACTTGGCTTGTTTCGATGGTATTTGCGGCGTTGACCGCAGCGTTTTTCCTCCTCTTTCCGAGTGAGATTATGGCGCTGACAACGGATTCTGAAGAGGTCAATCAACTGGGCAGCGACTACTTGGTGTTAACCTCGGTGAGTATGTTTGCTGTGGCCTGCGTAGCCAGTATGTCTGTGGGTTTGCGCGCCATGCATCGCCCCGGCATTAGTACTTTCTTTAGTGGCATCGGCATTGTTGCGAACATCTTTCTTAACTGGGTGCTTATCTTTGGTCAATTTGGCATGCCAGCCATGGGCATCAAAGGGGCGGCGATTGCTACCGTGCTCAGTGGTGCGATTGAAGTGGGCACCTTGTATGGTTATCTCTATCTACGTCGACACTTACTGGCTTTTGGTGTCGATGACATCAAGGCTATCCTAAAGCTAGATAAGGTCGTGCGCTTCTTAAAACTCTCTCTGCCGACGACCTTTAATTTTCTTGCTTGGGCTGGAGGACTGTTTGTCTATCACGCCATTATGGGACAATCTGGCGTGCAGGGTTTGGCGGCGCTCTCGGTGATGACGCCAGTTGAGTCAATCTCTCTCAGTTTGTTGATTGGTATGTCCAATGCAGCGGCCGTGTTGGTCGGCAATCAAATTGGCGCTAAAGCGTATAAAGAAGTCTATTATCAAGCGATTGGCGTCACGATATTGAATGTAGCGGTCAGCGTGATCGTGGCTATCTTACTCTATATGGTTCAAGGGGCGGTGCTTGGCGCCTTCAGTGCTCTGACCGATGAGACCCGCGCGTTGGCCGATCAGTTCATTGTGATTTTGAGTGTAGGGATTGTGCTTCGCTCTGTCCCCATGATGCTGATCGTAGGTGTATTGCGTGCGGGGGGCGATGTGAAGTTCTGCCTCTATCAAGATCTTGTCGCGCAGTGGTTGATAGGTATTCCTTTGGCCGCCTTTGCTGCCATAGGCCTTGGGATGGAACCTCAGTGGATTTATCTGCTGTTTCTAACCGAAGAAGCGATCAAGTGGTTTGGATCCATATACCGTACCAAAAGTAAAAAGTGGATTCGAAATTTGATCGAAAATTAGACATCGTGCAGCGAAGTGGTGGGGTTTGATGCATATGTTGTGATCTCCCCTCCAAAACACTTTCTACTCATCACAATTTAGTGTAGATTCACAGTCCCATTTCTAGCAAAGGTGAGACGGTTAATGCTACAACTTACAGACCTATGTAAAGGCTATGTCGACGGCGGTGAGTTTCACCCTGTCTTACAAGGTGCTGAGTTGTTATTAAACCAGGGGCAGCAAATTGCATTAATGGGCGAGAGTGGGGCTGGCAAGAGTACCCTGCTCAATCTGATTGCTGGGCTGGATGTCGTTGATTCTGGCATCATTCGCTTCCCTAACATGTCGATGGACAGCGCAACTGAAAGCGAGCGCACCCTCTACCGTCGCAATAATATTGGTCTTATCTTTCAGCAGTATAACTTGCTGCCCACTCTTAATATTGCCGATAACATTCGCTTCTGCCGCCAATTGAAAGGCTTACCAGAAGACGCCGGATTGTGGCGACAAATATTATCAGCGTTGGATCTCATGCCGCTGCTTGGCCGTTACCCTGAAGAGGTATCGGGCGGTCAGCAGCAGCGAGCCGCGATTGCTCGCGCGCTCTATATGGAGCCTAAATTGCTGCTTGCCGATGAGCCAACAGGAAGCTTGGATGAGCGCAATGCTGAAGCCGTGATGCGACTTTTGACCTCATTGAGTCGCCAATTAGATTGCACCCTACTGTTGGTGACGCACAGTGAGCGCGTAGCTGAACACATGCAAGGAAAGGTACGTCTGCAAGGAGGGCAACTCCATGTTATGGCCCGTCATTAAGGCATTACTGGGGCATTACCGACGTTATCCTTTTCAAATTCTGCTTGTTTGGCTTGGCCTGACACTGGGCGTCTCGTTATTGGTTGGCGTAACCGCGATCAATGAGCATGCGAGACAAAGCTACGCGCATGGCGAAAAACTCTTTTCTAATCCTTTGCCTTATCGCATCCGCCCCAAACACGCGACCAACAAAATTCCTCAAGGTTTTTACATTCAACTGCGCCGAGAAGGCTTTCATCAATGTGCGCCGTTTGATTTCGTTCGCGTTAGAACCAAGGATTACCGCGATCTCGTCGTTGTGGGTATGGATCCTATGTTCATGCTCAAAGATACCCCGGCGACGCGCTTAAAAAGCGCTTCAATTCTTGAACTGATGAAGCCGCCATACCCAATTATGGTCAGTGCTGAGTTGGCTGAGCACATGCGTTGGCATAATAACGATTTTGTCGAGCTTGGCGATGGCAGTAAATTAGGGCCGATCATCGTTGATAAGCAAAACTTGATCCACGGGACTCGTATCGTCGCCGACATGTCGTTGGTACGAATGATTGAACGCAGTTCTGGCTTGTCGGTCATTGCGTGTAGTGAAATGCCGCTCGAGAAAGTTGAGCGGTTGAAAGAGCTGTTGCCCAACGGTATGAATTTAGCGCGCAACTCTCGGGTTGAACTCGAAGCGCTCACGGAGGCGTTCCACGTCAATCTCAGTGCGATGGGGATGATGGCGTTCTTAGTGGGTCTTTTTATTTTTTATCAAGCGATGTCGCTCTCTTTAATTCAACGCCAGCCATTAGTGGGTGTACTTCGTCAAACCGGTGTCAGTGGCGTTCAATTGGCGGCGTCGCTGTGCATTGAATTAGTGGCGTTAGTGTTGGTGAGTTGGCTGTGTGGTAACGCCTTTGGCATGGTGCTCGCGAAGCAGTTGATGCCAGCAGTATCGGCAAGCCTTGGTGACCTCTACGATGCGAATGTTGGCTTGGTGATTGGTTGGAGTTGGTCTTCCAGTCTTTACAGCCTCTCTCTGACCTTACTCGGTGCCATTATCGCCTGTGGTTGGCCTTTGGTGAGATTGCTGCGCTCTCAGCCGGTCCGTTTAACCACTCGTCTCTCTTTAGTGCGCTTCGCCGGCCGTGAATTTTCTATTCAAGCGCTGATTGCTGTTGGATTAGCGGTGGCGGGGATCGCCATTTACCAAGCGCCACAAACTCAACAGACAGGCTTTGCCATTATTACTTGCTTGCTGCTTGGTGCCGCGCTCATCACGCCGTTTATTATCTGGAAAGTGTTCAATATCCTTTCCTATAAACTGCGCTGGGTGAAAGCGCGTTGGTTCTTTGCTGATGCGGCATCTAGTATGAGTTACCGCGGTGTGGCAACCATGGCCTTTATGCTGGCGATGGCTGCCAACATTGGGGTGGAAACCATGGTGGGTAGCTTTAGAGATACGACGGATAAGTGGCTATCCCAGCGTTTGGCCGCCGATCTCTACATTTACCCGAGTAACAGTGCGTCGGTTCGCATGAGCAATTGGTTGACCAAGCAACCCGAAGTGAAGTCGGTCTGGTGGCGATGGGAAAAAGAGGTCACGGAGAAAGAAGGCGTGCTGCAAGTGGTCAGCACCGGTGGTTCCGAAGGGGAGCTAGAAGCGCTAACTGTTAAACTCGGTATCCCGAACTATTGGTACTATCTGCACAACACCAAAGGGGTGATGGTCAGTGAGTCAATGGCGTTAAAGCTCGGCATTCGTCCCGGTGATACCTTGGATTTGAAAGGTCGACTTGGCAGTGGCTGGCAAGTGGTCGGCATCTACTACGATTACGGAAACCCTTACAATCAGGTGCTTTTATCACACAGAAATTGGTTGTACGCCTACGCAGGACGCGGCAATGTGGCGCTCGGCGCTGTGCTCAATGATGGCACCGATTCCAGTGCCTTGAAACGCCGTTTGGAGACGGTGTTTAGGATTGACGCTGAGCGTGTGTTTGACAACAGTCATATTCATAAGCAAGCGCTGCACATTTTTGACCGCACCTTCTCTATCGCAGACACCTTGGGCAACATTACCTTGATTATTGCTGTGTTTGGTATCTTTTTTGCCACTGTCGCGGGCGAGATTTCGCGCCAAAAACACGTCTCTTTACTGCGTTGTCTTGGCATGAAAGGGTGGGAGCTGATCGTGATGGGCGGTTTACAACTGTTTGTCTTTGGTACCATCGCGATGGTGATTGCATTGCCGCTCGGTTGGGTATTGGCGGAGTTGGTGGTGGACATTATCATCAAACAGTCGTTCGGTTGGACGCTTGAGCTGCAATTGATTCCGCAAGCTTATCTCATCACTGGTTTGTTGGCGATGGGCGCATTGATGGTAGCCGGGGCTCTGCCGGTATTGCGGATGGTACGAAACACGCCGATGAAATCGTTAAGGGATGCATTGTAATGACACAAGGTCGAGTGTTGAGTCGTTCAGCCATTATGGCAGTGGGTTTGGTGGTCGCAGGGCTCATTGCGCTGTTGATCATCTTTCGCGAGACGCCACTTGAAGAAACAAATGACTTTGATAGCATGAATGACATGCTGCGCGCGCAAAAAAGGCAGGTCTTTGAGCCTGTGCTGCCCAACTACCCCGTGATTTTACCCAACGACTTTTCCTTCAATAATGAGTACCAGCACGGTTGGTGGCAGTTCTTTGCTAATGTGCAAGATGAGGCCGGCACTGAATACGGGATTCAGTGGAGCTTTATTCGGATTGCCAGTCATGATCAACCTTTGCGTGGTTGGTTAAGCCCTCAAGTCTACGTGTCTCATCTTGTGGTATCGAGTCAATATGGCGTTTGGAAAGAGCAGCGGGTGGCTCGAGGTGGGATTGGCCAAGCAGAAATGACGTCACAGCCTTTTCGCATGTGGATCGATAATTGGAACTGGCGCTCACTAGGTAGGACACCGTTTCCTGGCATGCTCACTGCGCAAACCGATGAGTTTAGTGTCCAGTTGAGTGCGTCGACCAATGGGCCTTTTGTCCTGCCGGGTGAACGTGGCTACGTGGCCAAACACGATTTGCTGCCGATTGCGTCCTACAATATTTTCGCGCCTTTCCTTAATGTTCAGGGCTCAATTACATTGCCGGGCGATCGTCAGATTAAGGTCGATGGCAAAGCGTGGATGAGTAAAGAGTGGGGAAGTGGCTTACTCGCTGAAGGGCAACAGGGCTGGGATTGGTTTGTCGTCCATCTGGATGATGAAACCACGTTATCTGTGAGTCAGTATCGTCAAAACAAGCAACTTCCCTACTGGTTTGGTACCTTATCCAGTAGCGATGGGAAAGTGATTAACCTTGCAGACTCTGATCTTGTCATTACACCCAATGCGCCAAGTCTCGTCGCGCGTGGCAAGCGAGTGCCGATGAGTTGGACGATAGAAGTCCCCGCGCATAATATTCATCTCACCGTATCTGCGACTAATCAGAATCTTTGGCTGCCCTTCTTTGTGCCTTATTGGGAAGGACCAATAAAAACTACGGGTAGTCATAAGGCACAAGGCTTCATGCAGCTGATAGGGTATTAACTTTACGCATTGTTTCTAATTGATTGTCGTTGTTAAGAGCAGGTTATCTCAGGGTGATCTGCTTTTTTTTTGCATGTTCTATACTAATGATTCAGTTTGTTGATAGAAGTGAGGTTGAACCTATTCGTTGGTGCTATTTATGCTGGGCATTGCATTGATTTTATGGTTTGTCGCCTCAATTTGTGATACACAATCAGAGAGTTAGGTTGATTGTGTCCGACAGGTGACATGTTTAGCGACGACATCAATGCGGCATGATAGCCCTAGTGTCTCTAAGCATTCATTGGGTGTTCTCGTCAGGTTTTTATAAATAGCGTTATCAGATAGGTCTTAAATGATGAACAAATGGGTCCGTGACTTCTTCCGATTGGAGTCTGCCAGTGGGATTTTACTTATCGTCGCCGCTGTTGTGGCGATGACTATCGCAAACTCACCTTTAAATGAACATTATCAGCACTTTTTACACATCTATATTTTTGGGATGTCACTATCGCATTGGATTAACGATGGTTTGATGGCGATTTTCTTCCTGGTGATTGGCCTTGAAGTCAAGCGTGAACTGGTGGAGGGGGCGCTCAAGTCAAAGGAAACCGCCACATTACCAGCGGTTGCTGCCGTGGGGGGAATGGTGGTTCCTGCGTTGATTTATGCTGGTATGAACTGGGGCAACGACAACGCAATGGCGGGGTGGGCGATTCCTGCGGCAACGGATATCGCGTTTGCACTGGGAATTATGGCGCTCTTGGGTAAACGCGTCCCGATCGCTCTTAAGGTGTTTCTATTGGCTCTGGCGATCATCGATGACCTAGGCGCGGTACTGATTATTGCCTTCTTCTATACGTCAGACTTGTCGACGCTTGCGTTGACCATGGGCTTTATCTCTACGGGTGTGTTGTTTTGGCTTAACGCGAAACGTGTCACACGCCTGACTCCCTACCTGATTGTCGGGGCGATTTTGTGGTTCGCGGTGCTGAAATCTGGCGTTCATGCGACACTTGCTGGCGTGGTGATTGGTTTTGCTATTCCGCTAAAAAGTGAGAAGGAGCTCTACTCACCACTCAAATACCTTGAGCACTGGCTACACCCTTATGTCTCCTATGGCGTGTTGCCTCTGTTTGCATTGGCGAACGCGGGGATCTCGTTGCAGGGCATTTCAATGGACGGCCTAATGTCAACGGTGCCACTCGGCGTCGCGATGGGGCTATTGCTCGGTAAACCGATAGGCATCATGTTGTTCTGTTGGGCCTCACTGGCGCTGAAAATTACTGTGTTGCCAGAAGGCATCACTAAGCGACATCTGTTTGCCGTCTCTATTTTGTGTGGCATTGGTTTTACGATGTCGATATTCATCTCTTCGTTAGCCTTTGGTTTTGATTTCGCCACGCTCGACACTTACGCTCGTTTAGGTATCTTGATGGGGTCAACACTGGCAGCGGTATTGGGCTACATTGCTCTGCGTGTTTCTCTGCCGAAAGAGCCTGTGGCGGTGTCCGCTTCATCCTAGTGATATAAACATCTAACTTCAGCCCGCCAGGTTACCCCGGCGGGCTTTTTTTTGTTAAGGGCCTGCGGAATCGTTCAAAGGGAAAGTACGCGAAGAGGCAAAAGTAAGTAACACGACAAAAAAGTGTTTCATCGTGTTTCGTAAATGTGACCTATGTGAGAGGGTGAAGTATCATCAATGCTTATGTCTGATGGTATTTCCTACTAATTTCTGCTTTGAGTTCGTTTTTTTCGAAAGAAGAGCTCCAGAGAAGCGAATGTTATTGTTAACAGGATTTGAATAAACTTTCGCACATTCAACGTAAGGTGAGCTAGATCAACTATTGTTTCACTAACGTGTGAGTTTCACTCATGTTCTAGTTTCGCTAACGCTTTATAGCTTGGAGGCTTTTTCGATGCTGTATGCAGTCCTGTCCGGTTTTTTCCTGGCAGCGTTTGTTCCATGGCTGTTTCGCCAATTTGGTGAGAAGACCAGCAAACTGTTGGCACTTTTGCCCGCAGGTTTGTTTGTCTATTTCTCAACCTTTTGGACTCAGATAACAGAGCAAGGACCACTTCTGATTCGTTATGACTGGGTCCCTTCGTTGGGTATCAGTCTCGATTTCTGGTTAGATGGCCTGAGTTTACTCTTTGCGCTGCTGATCTCGGGGATCGGTTTTTTTGTCGTTATCTATGCGGGCAGTTATCTGGCCAACAAACCGGATCAACGCAAACTGCTGACCTATTTGATGGCGTTCATGGGCGCGATGTTGGGCGTGGTGTTATCCAACAACCTGATGGCGATGTTTGTCTTTTGGGAGCTGACCAGTATTACCTCTTACATGCTGATCGGTTACTACCACGAAAAAGAGTCGTCGCGTAAATCTGCGCTGCAAGGTCTGTTTGTCACCGTCGGCGGCGGCTTGGCGCTATTGGCTGGTATTATTCTGCTTGGCAGCCTTGCGGGCACTTATCAGATCAACGAGATTCTTTCGCAAGGTACGCAGCTGCAAACGCACGCGCTGTTTAGCGTGATGATGTTGGCGATTTTGGGCGGCACCTTTACTAAATCGGCCCAGTTCCCATTCCACTTTTGGTTACCTAATGCGATGGCAGCGCCGACGCCGGTCAGTTCTTACCTGCACTCTGCAACCATGGTCAAAGCCGGCGTCTATTTAATGGCGCGTTTACAACCGACGATGGCGGGGCATGATCTCTGGACCTGGCTACTGACGTTTGTTGGCGCTACCACTATGCTCTTGGGCGCGGCTATGGCGGTGACCAGCACGGATCTGAAGCGCATTTTGGCCTATTCAACCGTGATGGCACTGGGAACTTTGACCATGCTGATTGGTATCGGCACGGAAGCGGCGCTGGTGGCGGCGGTGGTGTTCTTACTTGGCCACGCCCTCTACAAAGGTGCACTCTTCATGGCGGCAGGCACCATAGATCACGAAACGGGCACCAAAGATGTGCGCGAGTTAGGTGGGCTACGTAAAGCGATGCCGTACACTGCGGCGTTCATGTCTCTCGCTGCACTAGCTCTAGCGGGGGTACCGCCTCTGTTTGGATTCATCGGTAAAGAGATGATGCTCGAAGGCGTGTTATCCAGCCCTTGGGCAGCGTTGCTTGCCCTCATGGCGCTGTTGACCTCCATCTTTATTGTCGCTTGTGCAGGGCTATTGGTGATCAAACCCTTCTGGGGTGAGAAGAAAGCCACGCCAAAAGAGGCGCACGAAGCGCCGCTTGGAATGCGTCTTGGCTTTACGGTGCTTTCGGTGTTAGGTCTGGTTCTTGGCTTGATTCCTTCATTGGCTTCGCCGCTTGTTGTATCTGCATCGACGGCGATTCTCGGTAATCCTGCGAGTAAGGTGGATCTCGCGCTGTGGCATGGTCTCAATCTTCCGCTGATGCTGAGTATTACGGCTATGGTGGTCGGTTACCTCCTGTTTAAGCAGTGGGATAAACTCGGCAAACGTGCAATTAAAGCCAAACCATTACTGAACTACGGACCGGAAGCGGGTTACTTTGTCTTTATGGACAACATGGTGAAATTCGCCAAATGGAGTACCGCCAAACTGCAAAATGGTTATATGTCGAACTACATTTTGACCATTTTCCTCACGACGATCGGTTTGGTGGCGTACGCCATGGTTACCCGCGTTGGTTTCCACTGGGATTTGGATTTCTCTGACGTGACGCTCAAAGAGATCGGCCTATCGATTCTGATCATTGCGGTGATTACGTTTGCTTGTTTGACCAAAGTACGTTTGAGCTCGGTGGCGGCCCTTGGCGCACTCGGTTTTGCCATGGCGCTGATTTACGTCTTCTTTAGCGCGCCTGATTTGGCCATCACTCAGGTGCTGATTGAAACTCTGACGGTCATCATGTTGGTGTTGGTTTTGTTCAAACTGCCTAAGTTCCAAACGCTCTCAAGCGCGGATGTGCGTTGGCGTGACACCATCGTCGCCCTGTTGTTTGGTGCAATGATGGCGACGCTATTGATGACAGTAGTGCATTTCTCGATGCCAGGCGGTATTAGCGGGTACTTGATTGAAAACAGTGTACCAATCGCGAAAGGGCGCAATATCGTCAACGTGATTTTGGTCGACTACCGTGCACTGGATACGCTAGGTGAGATTTTCGTCTTGTCGTTGGCGGCGATTGGTGTGACTGCGATGCTGCGTTCGAAGAGGGACTGATGATGAATAAGACAAGTACTTCTATGATTTTGCAGGTCATCGCACGCTTTCTGCTGCCGATGTTGCTGCTGTTTTCTGTGTTTTTATTGGTGCGTGGCCATGATGAACCGGGCGGCGGTTTTATCGCGGGCCTGGTGGCGTCAGCGGCCTTTGCATTGCACTTGTTCGCGTTTGATGCCAAAGAGACGCGCAAGTTGATTGGCATCGACAGCACTTACCTGATGGGTGGAGGATTGATTATCTCGACGCTCAGCGGTTTTGTCGGTGTGATTAAATCTGGCAGCACGTTTTTGACCGCGCAATGGTGGTACGTCAATGTGCCGGGATTGGGTGAGCTCAAACTGAGCACGCCGTTGATGTTTGATGTGGGCGTCTACTTTGTCGTGATCGGCATGGTGACGACACTGCTTTTCTCACTGGCACAGTTGGAGGATTAAATGACCACATTATTTGCTTTGGTGATCGGTGCGCTCTACGCCGCTGCTCTGTACATGATGTTGCGCCGCAGTGTGGTGAAGTTGGTCATTGGCCTCATCATTCTGTCGAATGCGACCAACTTGCTGATCTTTACTGGTGGCGGTCTGGTTCGCGGAGCGCCACCACTGATCGCTGAGGGTATGACGGCTCCGGTGGGCGCGATTGCTGACCCTCTGCCCCAAGCCCTTATTCTGACTGCTATCGTCATCAGCTTTGGCGTATTAGCCTTTGCCGTGGTGCTGATTAAGCGCGCTTACAGCGTGATCGGTCAAGATGACATGAACGAAATGAAGAGTACAGATTCACAATTATGATGCTTCTATTGCCCGTACTGATCCCTATGTTTGCCGCGGCGTTGTCGATGACGCTGTGGAAACATCAAACGCTGCAACGCTGGATCAGTGTGTTCTCTAATTTTGCGTTGCTGATTGCCGCGGTCACCTTGTTCTACACCGTTTATAACGATGGGATCCAAGTGGTCACCTTGGGAGACTGGCAGCCACCTTATGGTATTTCAATGGTGGCGGATCTGTTGGCGGTGATTATGGTCACCGTGTCAGCGGTCGTGGCGTTTTGTATCTCCATTTATGCCTTGGCCACCATGAGTGAGGAGCACGAAAAGTTCGGCTTCTACCCGCTACTGCATCTGATGTTAGCCGGTGTCATTGGCTCTTTCCTAACCGGTGATATTTTCAACCTCTACGTTTGGTTTGAAATCATGCTGGTGGCATCGTTTGGCTTGCTGATTTTAGGCGGCGAACGCAGTCAAATGGAGGGCGCGCTCAAGTATGTGACGCTTAACTTGCTCTCTTCTGCATTGTTCCTCAGTGCGATTGGTTTGCTTTACGCCTACGCAGGTACGCTGAATATGGCGGATCTGGGGCAAAAATTGGCGACCACCGACAGCCCACAAGTGGTGACGGTGATTTCACTGCTTTTCTTGGTGGCATTTGGCATCAAAGCGGCGGCATTTCCGATGTTTTTCTGGCTGCCAGCCTCCTACCATACACCGCCTGTCGCTATTTCAGCGGTGTTTGCTGGCTTGTTGACGAAAGTGGGCGTTTACGCACTGTATCGCGTGTTTAGCCTAATCTTTGTCGGTGATATCGCCTTTACTCACGGCACTTTGTTGATGTGGATGGGTATTTTCACCATGGTGACGGGCGTGCTGGGTGCGGCGGCGCAGTTTGAAGTACGTCGTATCTTGTCTTTTCATATCGTGAGTCAGATTGGCTACATGATTTTAGGTTTGGCGCTCTTTACGCCATTGGCGATTTTGGGCGGGGTATTTTATCTCTTCCACCACATCGTGGTGAAAACTAACCTGTTCCTTATCGGTGGTGTGATGCATCGTATGCACGGCAGTTACGATCTGGGTCGGTTAGGTGGTTTGTATAAATCCGCGCCGTTCCTTGCGATTTTGTTTGCTATCCCAGCTATGTCTCTGGCGGGTATTCCACCGTTGTCAGGCTTCTTCGCTAAGTTTGTCGTGATCAAGGCAGGTATTGATGCGCAAGCATGGATAGGGGTGATTGCTTCGCTCGCCGTGGGGCTACTGACGCTCTATTCGATGGTGAAAATTTGGGCGGAAGCGTTCTGGAAGAAGCTGCCAGAGGATGCAGAAGTGTTGCCAGCGATGTCAGATTCAGAGCGATTCTTCCTTTACCTACCGATCATCTTGATGGCAATCATCACCGTTACGATTGGTATTAACGCAGAATGGTTTGTCAATCTCGCAAGCATGACCGCGGATCAGCTACTGGATCCTGCGCAATACATCGATGCTGTGTTAGGAGGTCAATAAGATGAAAGCCTTTGGTTGGAATATGTTATTGGCGTTGGCGTGGGTGATCTTATCGGGCACCTACACCATCTCAAATCTCTTTGGGGGCATGTTGCTGAGCTATGTGGTGCTGGCTTACGTACTTCGCGATCAGCCAGCGTTCAAACGTTATTTCGGTAAGTTTCCTAAGTTTGTTAAGTTCGCGCTGTTCTTTATCTGGGATTTGGTTAAATCGAACGCTCGCGTGGCATACGATGTACTGACGCCGACGCATTTGATGAAGCCTGCGGTGATTGCCGTCCCACTCGACATTAAAAGCGATGCCGGCATCACGCTATTTTCGAACTTAATTACCGTTACACCAGGTTCACTAGCACTGGATGTGTCCACCGATAAAAAAGTCCTGTTTGTCCACCTGATGTATTTTGAAGATGAACAACAGCATGTGGCAGAGCTGAAAAAGCTTGAAGCCATGGTGCTGGAAATTATGGAGTAAGGCGACGATGGATACTGTATATACCCTCTGTTTTGCCATGCTAATTCTTGCGCTGCTGATCTCTTCGGTTCGTTTGCTGAAAGGACCGTCGCTACCCGACCGAGTGGTTGCGCTTGAGCTAATGGCCTCACTTACCGTCGGTTTGGTCGTGCTATATGGACTGGCATACCAAGAGCCAGCGTTCATTGATGTGGCTATTGTACTGGCGTTGACGTCGTTTCTGGCGGCTGTCGGGTTCTCGAGCTTTTTGGAGAAAAGAGGAATTCAAGATGATGACTGAGTTTTTTGTTGCGCTATTTGCACTGCTGGGCTCTTTCTTGATGCTCCTTGCCAGCATTGGCTTAAACCGCATGCCTGACTTGCTGACCCGTATGCATGCGACCACTAAAGCAGGTGCGTTAGGTGTGGGTCTACTGGTGATCGCCTTTGCGATTGTTTTTTGGAGCGATGCCGCCATCGTCGTTCGCGCAGCGGCGGTTGTCGTGTTCATCATGGTGACGGCACCGATTGCGGCGCATGTGGTGGCGCGGACCAGTTACTTCGTCGGTGTCCCTGTTTGGGAAGGCACGGTAAAAGATGCCATCAAAGAGCAGTACGATATGGATACGCACCAACTGTCTAGTCAAAACTGTACCGAGGCGACACCCAGCGCTGCAGAGATGCCCGCTGCGGTCGAAACGCCGGGAGTTAAAGACGAATCATCGTCATCGTGATTTTTTCGACGTCGAGTTGTAAAGAAAACCGCCCCCATTGCTCGCAGTGGGGGCGGTTGTTTTATTAGAGAGCCTTATCGATTTAATCCTTAAAGAGTCACTTATCGCAGTGTTACTTAGGAATAGTGGTAAATATCGTCCACTCTTTGACCACTTCTCGGCTCATGCCGACCACGGTGGCGGACACCTTGCGATCTAAGGCTTCAGTAGTCGCGTCACCCGCGCTTTCTTCGGCTGCGCTGTCTCCAAAACCAACAATGGCGATCCGCTCAGGCTCCACACCATAGTAGAGTAACTCTTGCTCAACGGCATTTGCTCGTAGCTTTGACAGCTCTAGATTGCGTTCCGCGCTGCCAGTTTTACTGGCGTAGCCTTGCAGTTGTATAGACGTCTCTGGGTATTGGGCAAGAAACTCTGCCATCGCTTCAATTTGGGTTGAATATTGCCAATCGACTTCGGCCGAATTGTTTGCAAATAAGATAAACAGCTGCGACTCTTCGCGTTTCGCGAGGGCTTGGCCGCAGCCATCGTTGTCAATAAGGGCTCCCAACGGTGTACCGGGGCAGAAGTCACGTGCGTTCACTACGCCATCACTGTCGTCATCGGTGAGATCAAACGGTTGTTCTGCTGTGGGAGTGTCAATATAGTCATACTGATCGTCTTCGGCTTGTGCGGTAAAGGCAAGCGCTACACTGAGCAGAGAAAACGGGAATAGCATCAATTTGTTCATCTTAATACTCCATCTTCTCTTGCCATTCTTTTGGCGTATCCACTAATAGTGCGTCGAGCAAGTTGCCGGTTGCATTCATCACTCGATACTTGGCGTACTGCTCAGCGTAGTGGGCGTCGAGGTAATCTTTACGCGCCTCAAACAGTTCGTTTTCGGTGTTGAGTAAGTCAAGTAGGGTACGTTGACCGATACGATACTGTTTCTCGTAGGCAATCACTGTTTCTGAGGCAGAATCGACATGGTCAGAGAGAAACTGCTTTTGTTGCAAGGTCAAATCAAGCGCACTCCAGGAAAGGCGCAAACCTTCCTCTACTTGACGATACGCGTTGTCGCGTAAATCTTTGGCCTTGTTAAGTTGATAAGCCGCTCGTTCTGAGAGATCGCTGTCGCTGCCACCATTATAGAGGTTGTAGCGCATGCGAAGCATGGCAAGGGTTTCGTCACTACGCCCTTCATCGCCGCCAGCGTCATCTCGCCAAGTTTGACTCGCTTCAATAGAGAACGTGGGGTAGAAGTTACCTTTAGACTGCTTGTATTGAAAACGTGCAGCATCAACATCCGCGTGTGAGGTTTGAATCACAGGGTGAGAGGCAATCGCCTGATCAAGTGCCTCCTCCAGAGTAAGAGGAATACGTGATTCGTCAGCACGCGGGTAGATGAGCCCAAGCGGTGCTTGACCTACCACTCGCTGAAACTGAGTATGGGTATCAAAGAGGTTATTTTGCGCGGCTAGCAAGTTACCATGCGCTTTGGCGATACGCGCTTCAACCTGCGTAACATCAGCGGTTGAACCAACGCCAGAGTCGGCGCGACGTTTGATGTCTTTGTAGATGTCTTTATGGACCTTGAGGTTACTCTCTGAAAGCTGCAATACCTCGTAGGCTTTAACGGCATCTAGGTAAATCTCGGTGACTTGAAGTGCAAGGTCTGAAGCCTGCGACAAAAGTTGTAGCCTCAAAGACTCCGCATCCGCCGCGGTGCGGTCGATATCGTTTAATGTTGCGTTACCGTCCCATAGTAACTGCGTTAAGCTTACGGTCGCTTCCTTTCGGGTGAGGTCAGTATCATCCCCTTGCCCAGGCGCTGGGCTAATGCCCTCATACCCGATGCCCGCATCTAAATCGATACTCGGCAAGTATGCACCGACTGCCGCATCGCTAGATTTCACGGCACTGCGGAACTCATTGTAGCTCGATTTTAGATCCGGATTAGTGGCAATGGTATAAGCCACCGCTTGTTCTAACGTTTGTGACTGTGCTGCGAGGCTCAACATCAGTGTGCTCGCGGCGACGCATGATAACTTCCAGTTCAAGGTGATCTCCCTATACATCTCGTTACAGATAAGACGCTGTCACATAAGGTGTTTGTATTTCGTTATAATTGTTACTAGCTTAGCCTTTCTAATGACAAAGTGAGAGGGGCAAATTCAAAAAATGACCGAATGTAGTACTCATTTACAGGTCTTGTCTCATTTTTGAGATGTTGGAGGTGGTTTTTACTGATTGAGTTTGGGGTAGGACGCAATTTTACACCGAGTTTTTGTCGTTCATTTTCTTATTACTTGCGTAGATGCCGCTACACGCAATGGCTCTTATGACCTCCCGGTTTTTTTGATTCAGCTTTTTAACTGAAATCATTTCGATTGACGTGGTCTATTAACACTTTTGTTTTGATAGATTAATTAATAATTTGATTCGATATTGCGAAAATGAGTTGCCAATTTCCGGCAAATTATGATACTTTCGCGCGCAATCTCGGAGAGCAGTCGTAATGACGCTCTGGGGGACACGCGTGAGGTCATTCGGGCTGAGTGAACACCACGTAGGGTAGGTATCGATAAGTCCTTTTATCGATAGACGGGATACTGTTGTCGTATAGCGACATATGAATGGGAAACCCAACATTGAATCCACTAAATAAACACACATTGATCAGCTTAGTTCTTCCTGAGTGCCCTGTTTTACAAGACAGTTGCATCACTGAACCTTGATTTTCTACTAAACGTCGAATCCATCCCATGTGATGGTCTGTTTATGCTTGGTTGCGATTTGCTATCGACACCGAGCCGTTTGCTGTTCCTTTTCCTCTCCCATTTTATCTCGGAAAAGGCCGAAAATTGTTTCAATGGAACTTATCATGAGCACAGCTTTTGAAGTCGATACCAACGCTATCGCAACCCCTTTTTCAACTCAGATTCCTGTTGTGGATGGTCTGTATGATCTCACGCCTGATCAAATTTTGCTTGATCAGCAACAGCACGAATCTGAAGTTCGCTCTTACCCTCGACGTCTACCGATTGCGATTAAACAAGCGTACGGTGCTTTAGTTGAAGATACTCGCGGTCAGTTATTCCTCGACTGTCTGGCCGGTGCGGGCACATTGGCTTTGGGTTACAACCACCCAGAGATCAACCAAGCACTGAAAGATCAGCTCGACAGCGGATTGCCATATCAAACATTGGACATCGCCACCCAAGCGAAGACCCACTTTATCAAGACGGTGAAGGAATTCTTGCCTGAGCAATTAGGCGACAATTGTGTGATTCAATTTTGCGGCCCTTCAGGTGCGGACGCTGTAGAAGCTGCGATCAAATTGGCGAAGCAGACCACCGGTCGTAACACCATGTTTGCTTTCCGTGGTGCGTACCACGGTATGACAAACGGCACTATGGGCATGATGGGCAACCTAGGCACTAAAGCGCGTCGTACTGGCCTGATGTCTGATGTGCACTTTATGCCATTCCCTTACAGCCTGCGCTGCCCATTTGGGTTGGGTGGCGATGAAGGCGCCAAAGCCAGCATTCGTTACATTGAGCGTCTCTTGAATGATGACGAAGCGGGCATCATGAAGCCGGCAGCGATTATTGTTGAGCCGGTTCAAGGTGAAGGCGGTGTCATCCCTGCACCTGCATTCTGGCTGCAAGGCCTGCGTCGTATCTGTGATGAGCACGGCATCCTGCTGATTTTTGATGAAATTCAATGTGGTGTAGCGAAAACAGGTTACAACTTTGCGTTTGAAGAGGCGGGTATTGTGCCAGACGTGCTCTGCCTATCGAAAGCGATTGGTGGCGGTATGCCGATGTCGCTGTTAGTCATCAACAAGCAGCACGACACTTGGAAACCGGGCGAGCACACGGGCACCTTCCGTGGCAACCAGTTGGCAATGGTCTCTGGTGCCAAAGCACTTGAAATCATTCAGCGTGACAACTTAGTGGAGCACGCTAACATCGCCGGTCAATACCTGCGCCTTGGTTTAGAAAATATCCAAAAGCGTGTCAACTGTGTAGCAGAAGTTCGTGGTAAAGGCTTGATGCTAGGCGTTGAAATCAAGAAAACCAACGACGAGAAGAACAAGTTTGGCGAGCCAGCCTCCGATGGTGCGATGACGTTGCGCATTCAACGTGCGGCACTGGAACGTGGTTTGATGGTTGAAAAAGGCGGCCGTGACGGTTCGGTTATCCGTTTCCTACCACCGCTGATTATTTCGTTTGAACAAATTGATTTTGCGCTACGCACACTTGAAGCGGCGATGATTGCTGCTGGCGCGGATTACGTTGAAGCACCTGCGAACAACCAAAAGTGGAACAAGCACTTTATTCACACCGGTGAGCAGGGTGCGGATGAGTTCGCGGCGGTAATGTTTCACACCACGCATGTGATGAAAGCGATGTTTGAGCAAGTGGAAAAACCATACTCAGGTATGGATCCTAAATTGCTTGAAGCGCAAATCAATGCGGTCAACCTTGATGCCTCTGAAACCAGCTTGAAAGAGGTGATTGCCAGCACGACCGACTTGGTGGCGAAAAATGCCATTTTCACTCAGCACCCAAGCTGTATTGCTCACTTGCACACACCCCCTTTGATGCCATCTGTGGCGGCAGAGGCGATGATTGGTGCGCTCAACCAGTCAATGGACTCATGGGACCAAGCGTCTTCTGCAACTTACGTTGAGCAAAAAGTGATTAACTGGCTGTGCGACAAATACGACATGAGCCAAGACGCCGACGGCATCATGACCAGCGGCGGCACGCAGAGCAACCAAATGGGTCTAATGCTGGCGCGTGATTGGATCGCCAACAAGCTTTCTGGCCACTCTATCCAAAAATTGGGTTTGCCAGATTACGCCGACAAATTGCGAATCGTCTGTTCGGCCAATGCGCACTTCACCGTGCAAAAATCCGCTTCTTGGATGGGCCTAGGTGAGAAAGCGGTATTACCTGTACCAGCGAATATTGACGGCACCATGAAAGCAGAACTGCTTGAACAAGTGGTTGCAGATGCGAAAGCGCAAGGCTTGATTCCATTTGCGATTGTCGGTACGGCAGGGACCACGGATCATGGCGCGATCGATGATCTTGAGCGTATCGCCGAGGTTGCCGAGCAGCACGAACTCTGGATGCATGTCGATGGTGCATACGGCGGCGCACTGATTCTCAGTGGCTCAAAAGGTCGCCTCAAAGGTGTTGAGCGCGCAAGCTCCATCAGCGTGGACTTCCACAAGCTGTTTTTCCAAACCATTAGCTGCGGCGCTTTGCTAGTGAACGACAAAGCAAACTTTGCGTTCTTGCTTCACCACGCGGACTATTTGAACCGTGAGCACGATGAGTTGCCAAACTTGGTCGACAAGTCTATCGCGACCACCAAGCGTTTCGATGCACTGAAAGTCTTCATGACAATGCAAAGTGTCGGACCAAAGGCGCTCGGTGAGATGTACGATCACCTGTTAGAGCAAACTCAGCAAGTGGCGGATATGGTTGTGGCGGCACCTGGTTTTGAACTGTTAGCCAGACCTGCACTATCGACGGTGCTATTCCGCAGCACGCTGGGTGACGAAGCGAACTTGGATAAACTCAACCAGAAAGTGCGTATTGAAGCGCTGGTACGCGGTATCGCGGTATTGGGCGAAACCGTCATTGCGGGTAAATCAGCACTCAAGTTTACGATTTTGAACCCAACGCTTTCATTGAAAGATTTTGAGAAACTATTAAACGACATCAACCAGCTTGCGGTTGAACTAGTAAAATAAGGTAACAAAGACCATGGCAATTCTACAGATTGGTGCCGGCGGTGTTGGCTGGGTAGTCGCGCACAAAGCGGCTCAGAACAACGACGTCCTCGGTGATATCACTATCGCATCACGTACTTTAGGTAAGTGCGAGAAGATCATCGAATCGATTCAGAAGAAAAATAATCTGAAAGATTCAACTAAGAAACTAGAAGCGCGCGCAGTGAATGCGGACGACGTGGAGGCACTGGTTGCCTTAATCAAAGAGGTTCAGCCTGATCTTGTGATCAACGCGGGTCCTCCTTGGGTCAACATGGCGATCATGGAAGCGTGTTACCAAGCAAAAGTGTCATACCTAGATACCTCGGTAGCGGTTGATTTGTGCTCAGAAGGTCAGCAAGTGCCTGAAGCGTACGATTGGCAGTGGGGTTACCGTGAGAAGTTTGAAGAAGCAGGCATCACAGGCATTCTTGGCGCTGGTTTCGATCCAGGCGTGGTATCGGTATTTGCCGCGTATGCGGTGAAACACTTGTTCGATGAAATCGACACGATTGACGTGATGGATGTCAACGCTGGTGATCATGGTAAGAAGTTTGCGACTAACTTTGATCCAGAGACCAACATGCTTGAAATCCAGGGCGATTCTTTCTACTGGGAAGACGGTGAGTGGAAGCAAGTACCTTGTCACTCTCGTATGCTTGAGTTTGATTTCCCTAATTGTGGTGCTCACAAGGTGTACTCTATGGCGCACGATGAAGTGCGCTCAATGAAAGAGTTCATCCCTGCAAAACGCATCGAATTCTGGATGGGCTTTGGTGATCGTTACCTTAACTACTTCAACGTGATGCGTGATATTGGCCTACTGAGCCCAGATCCGCTGACGTTGCATGACGGCACTGTGGTTCAGCCACTGCACGTATTGAAAGCGTTACTTCCTGACCCGACCTCATTGGCGCCAGGCTACACAGGTTTAACCTGTATCGGTACTTGGGTGCAAGGTAAGAAAGATGGCGCAGAGCGTAGCGTGTTCATCTACAACAACGCGGACCACGAAGTCGCCTATCAAGATGTGGAGCATCAAGCGATCTCTTACACGACAGGTGTGCCAGCTATTACGGCTGCGCTTCAGTTCTTCCGTGGTAAATGGGCGGATAAAGGCGTGTTCAACATGGAACAGCTCGACCCAGATCCGTTCCTAGAGACCATGCCTGAGATTGGTCTAGATTGGCATGTTCAGGAACTCGAGCCTGGCCAACCCGTGATTCATAAACTCAAATAATCGAGTATCGGGTGTGAGTCCACACCCAGCGATGCTCATCAAAGCAGCCATTGGTCGTGTTCAATGGCTGTTTTTTGTCATTTAGGGTTCTGTGGTGGTACAGCACAGTAGAACTCTTAAGCAGGAACTCGTGATGCACAACGAATTGAAAACTCCGTACTTTATGATCAACGAAGACAAGTTGATTGAAAACCTAGAGAAAGCCAAGCAGCTCAAAGAGATTTCGGGTGTTAAGCTGGTGTTGGCGCTGAAATGTTTTTCAACCTGGGGTGTGTTTGACATCATCAAGCCCTATCTTGATGGCACCACCAGCTCTGGCCCATTTGAAGTGAAACTCGGCTACGAAACGTTTGGCGGCGAGACGCACGCCTACAGCGTGGGTTACAGTGAAGAGGATGTGCGTCAAGTCGCGGACATCTGCGATAAGATGATTTTCAACTCGCAATCACAACTTGCTGCGTACCGTCATATCGTTGAGGGCAAGGCGTCGATTGGTTTGCGTCTCAACCCAGGTGTCAGCTACGCAGGTCAAGATCTGGCTAACCCAGCGCGTCAGTTCTCTCGTTTGGGCGTGCAAGCGGACCACGTTAATGCAGAGGTGTTTGATGGCATCGATGGCGTGATGTTCCACATGAACTGCGAAAACAAGGACGTCGATGCGTTTATTGGCTTGCTCGATTCTATCTCTCATCAGTTTGGTGACTACCTAGATAAACTCGACTGGGTGAGCATGGGCGGTGGCGTCTTCTTCACTTGGCCAGGTTATGATATTGAAAAGCTGGGCCTAGCACTCAAAGCCTTTGCCGACAAGCATGGCGTGCAAATGTATCTTGAGCCGGGGGAAGCCATCATCACTAAGACCACAGATTTAGTGGTTACCGTCGTGGATATCGTTGAGAACGGCAAAAAAACAGCGATTGTTGATTCGGCGACCGAAGCGCACCGCTTAGATACGCTTATTTACAACGAGCCTGCCTCGATTCTAGAAGCGTCTGATGGTGGTGAGCATGAATATGTGATCGGATCATGTTCGTGTCTTGCTGGGGATCAATTCTGTGTTGCAAACTTTGACCAGCCGCTTGAGATTGGTCAGCGCCTTCATATTCTTGACAGCGCGGGCTACACCATGGTGAAACTGAACTGGTTCAACGGCCTGCGCATGCCATCTGTGTACTGCGAGCGCTCGTCTGGTGAGGTACAGAAGCTGAACGAGTTTGATTACTCGGATTTCAAACGCTCTCTCTCGCAATGGAGTGTCCGTTAAACATCAATATAATGTGATGAATAGACGGTTCTACAAGCTATTTCTCCAAAACCCTATCTTCGGATAGGGTTTTTTATTGTCGTCAGAATTGTCTGAAAATTCGACGCTTTAGCTGCATCTGGTATCAGGTTCGCTACAATTAACCATGATCTAGGTTAAATTCTTGACTATTAGGCGTTAACTGTGTGTACTGAGTGTGCACATTATTAAATATACCTATAAAAAATTTGTTGCTGGGTTGTTTTTGATTCGGTTGTCAGGTGAGTTAAAGGCTAGGAGAGCAGATGCGCCCTATTATGTATATTGAAGTTGGCGGCGTCCTTTGGCAGATCATGCCAGATGGTAGCTGGCAACAAATCCCTTTCGACACCAGCAAAGAGCCAGATGTGCTGGTGATTACTCAAGATGTCGAGGGTGACAATCTTGTCCTGACGCCAGAGCAAGAAGAGGCCATTGAAGCGCAGCTAGACCAAGTGGTAGAAGAGCTGACTCAATACACGCTTAACAACCGAAGCGGAGAGGCGTACTCAGGCGCGAATTCACAAGAGAGTCAAAGCGCTTCTTTGATTAACTTTGTTCAAGCAACCCTGCAAGAAACCATCGCTAAAGCGGGCTTTGACACCCGTCCTAACGACCCTTTCGCCAACGATGATGCCCAGCCTGAGCAAGAAGTGCTCGATCTCCTTAATCAAAACGCCCAACTGAGCGTGGATATCCTCGATGGCGGAGACGGCTACGAAAACCGATTTGAATCGCCAGGTGTGGTGATCCAAGGAACGGCGCCGAATATTCGTGACGGTCGCACCGTCAACATCACCATTACCGATATCAATGGTAAGAGTGTATCAACCACTGCAGTGACGAATGATGAAATCTACTCGGTAAGCGGAGTGGATTTGACCTCTCTCGCAGAGGGCCCCCTGTTGGTCAACGCCGTGGTCGCAGACAACTTTGGCAATAGCGTCAGCGCCCAAGACAACACCATCAAAGATACCCTTGCCACCATTGATGTCGACTTTGATGGTGAGGGTGACGAATACTACAACCAGTTCGAAGTGAGTAACGGCGCCTTAATCGGGCGTGTCGAGTTCGTCCAAGATGGTCAGCCCATCACAGTGCGAATCATTGACAGTGTGGGAACAACGTTAACACTGAGCTCTGTCGTTTCCGGCGGAACTTGGGCGATGGATAACCTCGACCTCAGCGCACTCGCCGAGGGCACCTTAACCGTTATCGCACAAACCATCGATGTGGCGGGTAACCCTGCAATCGCGCAAGATACCATAACCAAAGATACGTTGGCTGATATTACGGTGAGCTTTGATGCTGGTGGAGATAGTTATTATAACCAGTTTGAGTTGACCAATGGCGCCCTTACAGGCTCCGTTTCAAATGTGGAAGATGGAGAACCGATCTACGTACAAATTTATGATGTTGAAGGAAATCAGCTATCTTTAACAACGCAAGTGTCTGGTTCTTCCTGGAGTATTGATGGCATTGATCTCGAGGGTCTTGTCGATGGCGAACTGTCAGTTGTCGCCACAACGAAAGATGTCGCTGGCAATGAAGTTATCGCTGAAAATACCATTTTGAAAGACACACAAGCAAACATTACTGTGTCCTTCGATGGTTTTGGGGACAGCTATTACAATGCTTTAGAGATCGATCATACAACAATTAACGGTGAGGTTAGTTTTGTTGAAGATGGCCAGAAAGTGAATGTGCAAATTACGGATATTCTAGGCCAATCTATTTATTTAGAAACGGTTGTAACCGCTGGCAGTTGGCGCATTGAGAGTATCGACCTTTCATCATTAGCTGACGGTCAGCTTACCGTGATCGCAGACACTATTGATATAGCGGGCAACCTTGCGACTTCTTCCAATACCATTATCAAAGATACCTTGGCGGAGATTGACGTTGAATTTGATGGTAAAGGTGATGAGTTTTATAACAAAGTAGAGGTAGTCGATGGTCGTGTTCTAGGCGAAGTCGATTTCGTTGAATCTGGACAAGAGATCTTTGTGACTATTTCCGACGTCAACGGTCAAAAGTTGGAATTTTCGACTGTTGTATTGGACGATAGATCATGGGTGGCTGAAGGATTGGACCTAAGTCACTTATCTGATGGGGTATTGAGCGTCACTGTTAATGTCACAGATGAAGCGGGCAACCAGGCATCGAGTTCAAATACCATCGTCAAAGATACTCAGGCGGAACTCACAGTGGAGTTTGATGGTTACGGTGACCAATATTACAACCAGTTTGAGGTAGACGACGGGCTGATTCGTGGTGTTGTGGAAAATGTCGAAGACGGACAAACGGTTTCAATTCAAATAAAAGATTCTACTAGCGCGACATTAAATTTTTCAACTCAAGTTATTGATGGTAAATGGACTTTACCTGACCTGGACCTCACTTCGTTTAATGAAGGAGAGCTCATCGTAACCGCTGAAACCGTCGACTTAGCGGGGAATAATGCTACGACGACAAACTCGATCACAAAAGATACGCTCGCCGGAATAGAGGTTGCGTTTGATGGTTTTGGAGATCGTATCTACAACCAATTTGAAATTTCTGCTGGACTGATTCAGGGAACGGTTACTTTCGTAGAAGATGGTCAGACGGTTGATGTGACGATTACCGATGCGGACGGTACGACCCTTGATTATAGTACCATGGTGCTCAACGGTGAGTGGAGCCTGTCTGGCCTCGACCTCAGTGCACTCGCCGAGGGCACCTTAACCGTTATCGCACAAACCATCGATGTGGCGGGTAACCCTGCAATCGCGCAAGACACCATCACCAAAGATACGTTGGCGTCAATTACGGCGGATGTCGAAGATGGTGGTGACAACGTCATCAATATTAATGAAAAAGAGAGCGTGACGTTCTCCGGCGCCGTGGCCAATGTCGAAAATGGTCAGCCTGTTCATGTCGTGATCACCGATGGCAGTACAACCCTTGAATTTGACACTGTGGTGGTGAACGGTCAGTGGCAGGTCGAGGATGTCGATATTGGTGATTTTGTCGACGGCACTTTAGAGGTCACGGCCAGTACGCAAGATATTGCAGGAAACCCTGCTACCACGACCGATACGAGTACCATTGTCGATACCACTGTCCCTACCATTGATATCGACACCCTGTCGGGCTTTAGCATTTTAGATTTTCGCCAAGGCAATTTGACTACGATGCAAGGCACAACCACGGGGGTTGACGATGGATTGTTGGTCACCATTACCGTTTCAGACGGTACGCAGACGTTAACCTTTCAGGGCGCTGTAACGGGCGATACATGGAGCGTTGAAGATATCGATATCTCGTCGCTTGACCTCAGCCAAACGTGGACCATTGATGCGTCTGTTTATAACGCCATTGGCAACCAAGCTGTCGACGATATGCCGACGATCGTGCTGCCTGACTCGCTCTCATTTTCTGAAACCGTGGTGGGCATATTTGGCAGCGAAGCAAAAGATGCCAGTATTAATGTTGATTTCGCCGATTTTCGTTTTTATTCCGATCAAAGCTTTCTGACCGATAGTGTCACCTCTCAAAACAGCAGTATCACGGTGACAGTCGCTGGCGATGGGCAAAGTCTTGAAGGGCTGAATAACACTGATGAAGTGGTGTTCAGAGCACAAATCGTCGGCGATGAAGTTCGTGTCACCTTTTACAAAGCGATAGATCAAGGCGAAGGGTTAGATTCACTGCAAACGGCTCTGTTGCTTGAAGGGATACAAACGGATGCCGATGGGACAACCGAAACCGTGATTGCCCATTTACCCATTACGATCAAGGACTCCGATCCGCTAGTGTTTGGCGAAAGCTACACCATGACAGAAGGGACAACGTCATCAGGTAACTTGCTCAACAATGATATTGATTTGGATACGCAACTTCTGATCCGAGAAGTAGAAGTCGGTGCTGAAACTAAAGCCATCACCGGCAATCAGCCAGTCAGTTTTACCACCAGTGATGGCGTATTAACGGTATTTGCCAATGGTTACTGGACGTTCACCGCATCGCGAAACTTAGATCACAACGCAGAGCACTTGGTTTCTATTAACTACAAGGCGGGGGATGAGAGCAATGACTTTGGCACCGCAACCGCCACGATCACCATCAACGATGGTGGCGCGGGTGATATTCTAAACGGTGTGGCAAGTAGCACAGAATCCAACCTAAGCGATGTTTCTGCTTCTCTTAACGCAACGTTTGAGGTATTGGCTGGCTCGGATAATCCCGATCCGTCCTCCCTTGTGTTTGCCAATGGCACGCTCGCTTTGCTCGACGCTTTGGGTTTGCAGTCAACCTTAGATTTAGCCGATATCACCTATACCTTAAGTGGCGATGGTACCCTCATTACTGCCAGTTCGGCTGGCGAAACCATCTTTACCTTAACACTGAGCGCAGTCGCCAATGGCGATGATGTGACGGCAACGGTCACCCTTAATCAGTCGCAGCCCATCAGTCACACCTTAAAAAGTGATGCTGTCACTATTCCTCTTTTGATTGCCGGTAGCGATTTGGATGGAACGCCATTGTCATCCGGTGCATTTGAATGGGTGATTCACGACGGTGCGGATCCTGAGTTGGCCAATGCCACTAGCGTAACGCTCAATGAAAGCGATCTTGGCTCAGCACCGTTAAGTGCAAATGGTAGTTTTTCTCTCACGATCGGCAGTGATTACCTCGATAGTCTGTTTTTTGATTTGGCCGACCAACCAACGTTAAGCAGTGGCGGTCGTGATATTGTCTTTGTTTTGAATGACGACGGCTCGCTTTCTGGCTATACAGAAGATCTGCACACTCGTCTGGTGCCCGATGAACTGGTGTTTACCGTCACCTTTGCTCAGCCTGACAATGACGCGGATGCAACCGTTCCCTATACCGTCACACTCTATCAAGCACTCGACCAACTGGATGGTGATAGCACGTTGCCGATCGTGGTCACCGCCAAAGATAACGATGGCGATGAGTCGAAATTGACCTTGGATATTACCGTCAGCGATGGTGGCGTGCCGAGCATTGGTTCTGGGAACGTCGATTTGTCTGAAACGCCAAGAGCAACAGGCGTGACAGCGAAAGCGACCGCCGACGTTTCGTTTGATGTCAGTGCAGCGTTTGACCCATTGGTTTATTTGGGCTTGGGCGTTGAAACGGGTGATGCCGTGTTGGACTCGAATGGCGATCCCATCACCCAAAACGGTCAAGCGATCACATGGCGAGACAATGGCGATGGGAGTTACGATGCCATTCTCTCCAATGGTCAAACCGTTTTAAGCGTTTTTCTGCCTAGCGATTTTGTACTGGCGGCAGGCGACACGACAACGATTGATGTACGTCTTGAGCTGTATCAGCAAATTGATCACAACCTTGCAGGCAATGATTTAAGCTTAACCATCCCCGTACCGGTCTACACAGTGGATTCAGATGGGACGGAAAATACCGTTGAATCGAGCATCACCATTTTTGATGGCGCGGATCCTCAAATTGAAGTGACTGGGTCGATGGATGTCGATGAAGAGGGGTTGACCTCAGGTCAGCAAGACAGCGGTATTGAAACGTCGACGCCTTCGATCAACTTGATTGAAGGTTCGGATGATATCGTTTCCTTGAGTTTAGATCGCACCGCCTTTGATGCACAAGGTTATACCAGTGGCGGCGTCGCACTGATATTGGCTGAGGTCGACATCAATGGTTGGTACTATGCGATGGCTGATGGCGACGAAGCGTTTCGTATCCGTTTCAACCTAGATGGCAGCGTTGAATTTGAATTGTACCGCCCATTGGATCACGAATCGGGGTTAGGTGAGAACAACCTCGAACTCAACTTTTCTTTGACGGCGACCGATGCGGATGGCGATATTTCAACTGCCGTAGACTACACCGTCAATGTCAAAGACGATGTGCCGATCTCGGTAGATTCGACGCTCAATTTGGTCGAAGGGGACAGTCAATCAGGCAACATGATCACCGCATTTGGCCGTGTTGGCGCCGATGGTGGTCAGTTGGTCAGCATCGGTTATGATGTCGATGGCAATGGTAGCTATGATCAGTATGTTTTTAGTGATGCCAATCCGTCATATACCATCAATCTCTATAACGACAACACCCCATCAGTCAGCTACGGCACGCTAACGGTCAATCGAGACGGCAGTTACACCTTGGTGACCAACGATAGCGTAGATGCAGACCCAGTATTGAATGACTTCCTGCAAATGGTAGTGCGGGACTTTGATGGCGATGAAGCCACCAGTGAGATTAGCTTTGTACTGGGGGACAACGAAGGCTTTATTCGTGTTGCTGATACGCAAACGACCGAAGACAATCTCGCTACGCTGGCGATTGAAGTCTCAACAGGGGATGTCGACCAAGAAGAGCAGGTGACGCAAATCGCCATCAGCGAAAGTTCGCTTCAAGGTGGTTCACTCTATCTCAATGGTGTGCTTCTTGTTGCCGTTGACGGATTGATTACCCTCTCTGGCAGCCAACTCGATAGCTCGAATCCTAGTTTAGTGGTACCCAATGGTACGTTGACGTATCTTCCTGCGGAAAATCAGTCAGATACTACACAGTCGATTTCTCTTGATGTCTCTGCGGTGATCAGCACGGATACGGGTCCTCGAGATCTAACGGAAACGCTAGAGGTCTCGGTGTTACCGATTGCTGATACCCCTGAATGGGGCCAGTCCCAGTTTACTTACAGTACCGTTGAAGATGCCGACGAGGCGCTGTCACTGGATATCACGGCCAACCTTGTCGACCTTGACGGCTCTGAATCGCTTAAATATGAGATCTCAAATATCCCCGACGGGATCACCGTTACCCTTAATGGCTCGCCCATCAGTGAAGGTAAACAGTACACTCAACCTCAACTCGATCAGATGAAAATCGAAGCGGACCCGAATGTCGCGGGGAGTTTCACGTTCGATATCAAGGCGATTGCGATTGAAGCGGGGAATAGCTTTGCTAGCAGCGATGATAAAACCGCTGAAACCACCTCACAGGTGGTGGTCAACGTGAGACCGGATGCCGATACGCCGACCCTTGAAGTCAAAGACATCAAAGGACTGGAAGATGAGGGGATCAATCTTCAAGATTACATCTTCGCTGACCTCACCGATACCGACGGCTCAGAAAGCTTGCGCATCAACATTCAAGTACAAGACGGCTGGACTATTGAAGGCGGCAGCTATATCGGTAACAACCAGTACACGGTGTTTGCGGCGGATCTTGCGGCTGGTTTAGTGACGTTGGTGCCTAAAGAAGACATCAGTTCCTACACGGAATCACTCTTTATCAATGTGACCGCTGTGGCGACAGAATCTACCCAAGATGGCTTGATTCCAGAGAACTCTGAAGCGTCAAGCAACACTGAAACGATTCAAATTTACCTCAAAGGCGTGGTGGATGAGCCGACGGTCATCGATGGCGGCCAAGGGCATTGGCAGTATGATGCTGAGAACAAGGTGATCAGCAATCAAGCGGACATGTTGGAAGATGCGCTAATCGCACTCGATTTTGTTGTCCAAACCAGTGACGATGATGTCTCAGAAGCGATCAATATTCTACTCACCGATATTCCAGAAGGTACCCAGTTAGTTGATGCTTCTGGAAACCCTGTTGCGTTAACCATCGCGTATATCGATGACACCACAGGTCCTGTATATCAGGTCAGTAATGACGACTTAGCGTCGCTCTATCTCAAACCAGTTAAAGATTTCAGTGGCCAGCTCACCTTGTCGGTGATCGCGGTGTCGACCGAGCCTGACGGTGATGCCGGCGAGTTCCCAATGACCGTCGAGATTGAGGTGTTGCCTCAGGTGGATCAAGCCGATGGCCAAGTGATTTCGACCCAAGGGGTCGAAGACCGATTGATTTCACTATCGCTTCAGCCGTCCATCAATGCCGATCAGGATGGCAGTGAGACCTTAACCGGTTACGTTATTACGTCACTAGATAACGACCTTACCCTCTACTTTGATGGGGCGCCCATTGAGATTGGAAGCGGCCTCGATTTGAGTACCTTATTGGATGGCGACACGCCCACCCTCGACAGTTTATTAGCCAGTGGCCGTTTGAGCGTGCTGGCCAGCGAAGACTTAAGTGGCGTGTTCAGTGTGGGCATTCAATACCAAGTGACAGATACCTCTAGCGAAGGCGCGACCGATGTTCGCTGGCTTGACGGTTCGCTGAGTGTCAATGTGAGTGCAAAAGTCGAGCTGGATACGCGTCTTGAAAGCTCCGGCAAATTGTACAGCAGTGATGATGGCTCCGCGGTGGATATATCGGATGCGGTCATTTTCATTGACGAAGATCTCGATGGCTCAGAATACCTCGATTACATTTTGCTCGTCGTTCCGGATGGGTACACCTTGATTGTGACGCATCCTAATGGTGCTAGCCAAGACGGTGATGGTAATTGGCTGATTCCAGCAGCGGGTTTGACCAGTGACAGCTTCCAGGAGAGCGTGACACAAATTCTAAATGGTGCGACTATCTCCAGCGCACAAAACACCCCAGTGTTGGATATCGTGGTTCGCGCGCGCGTGCTTGACGGCAGCGATGACCGCTTTATCGATACCAGTTTTGAACTGCAGATCACCGGTCATGATGGCAGCGGAACATGCGATCCAGTCGGAACGCCCGGTGATATTCAGTCAGGCGATATTACGCAACCGGAAGGCGACAACATCGACCTCTCGGGGCTACTCAATAGTGATGTTGCTAGCGATCCAGACAACGTCATCTCGTTCTTTGTGCCGGCCGATTCACTGCCCGAAGGTGTTGAGATTCAGGGCAGTGGTGTCACTGTAGAGTATGATCGTTTGGGGAACGTGATTGGCTATTCCATTACTGCTTCGGCGCTGGACAGTTTGGTCTTGACTGGTATTGATGAAGATTATGCGGGTATCCTAACCTTTACCGTTCAAACCATAGAAACCTCAGCCTGTAATGGCACCTCGGTGACCACAGACCAAACCATTAGTATCAAGATTACGCCCGTGGTCGATGACATTGCGGTCACAGCGGATACTTACACGATTCAAGAGGATGCGGTCAGTGACCTCAATCTATCGCTCATTCTTGGCGATAGTATAGAAGACAGCCAGATGATCACTGGCGAGGGTACTGAAGCAACGGGTAAAGAGACGGTCAATAGCTTGACCGTGACTCTGACTGCCGGTGCGACGCTGTCTGGCCCTGAGGATGTGTTGCAAGACAACGGCGATGGAACGTGGACTATTTTGCAGCCTGCTCGATTAAATGAAGTCGAGTTGGTGCCGCCAGCGCATTACAGTGGAGACGTCGTGATGACCTTCACTGCCAATATCACCGATGAAGCGAGTGACATCGCTGAAACTGACACACAAGATAAATCCACCACAGTCACCGTCAATGTTGAACCTGTCGCTGATGAAGCGAATCTTGTGACAGAGAACGTGACTGGCGACGAAGACAGCTATATTTCTCTCGGCTCCATGAGTGCGGCGCTGATCGATCAAGACGGATCAGAAAGCCTCTCTTTGAGTTTAAAAGGTGTCCCTGATGGTGCTGTTGTGGTTTACAAAGTGGGAGACAGTTACGAGCTTGCACCAAACAATGGTCCTGATGGCGGCACTTTTGACGGCAGCAACACCTATGAGTGGCAGTTAGACAGTGCTCGCTTGAGCGATGTGTACATTCTTCCGCCACGTGACTTCAGTGGTGATATGCCTCTCTCCTTGGAAGCGATCACCCAAGAACTTGAAAACAGTGATGTCAATTTCACCAGCTCTGAATTCATTGTCGGTGTATTGCCGGTAGGTGACCGTGTAGAGTTGGTCGACCTGGCTGATAGCTTGACGAGTGAGGAAAACACCGGTGTGGAGATTACACTCAATGCCTCGAGTTTTGAGACCAACAGTGACGAGTACCTACTACTCAGTTTTATTGTTGAACCGACTTCTGACGCTAGTGCGTTTACGGGCTTAGATCGGATAAAAGTGGGATTGCAAACCTCGGTGTTTTTGTCGACAGGCGATGGCCGAGCGATCGCGACTGTACAGGTTAAAGCGAGCGAAATTAACAACGTCACTTTCTTCCCGGGTGATGCTTTTGGAGAGTTCGACGTGACGATTTCTGTGTCGAGCTATGATCAAGCGATCGTGTTGGGTGAGCTTGCCGATGATCTGGGCGAGGCGACCGAAGAGAGTTTAACATTAACCATTACGCCGGAGCCTGATGCGCCCACTCTGACTGTGGATTATGACACCATTGTCGCCGATGCCGATGGCACCATACCATTGGGGCTGAGTCTTGAACTTATCAATCCAGCCGACAATGAAACGGGCAGCGTGATCATCTCTGGCTTACCGAGTGGCCTAGTGTTAAGCGCGGGTACTAGTCAAAACGGTAAGTACACCGTTGCGATGGAGGACATCGCTGATTTATCGATTGTTGGCGGCTACGATGGAGCCAGCGATTTTCAGTTGTCGATTGAGCCGGTGGCCAGCATAGGTTCCGATTCAGCAAGCGGTGTCGCGCAAGTTATTGACATCAGTTTGCAAGACCCTAGCGTTGTCTCAACCACGTTGACGGGTACTGATGGCGTTAATGACCGATTTGTGATTGGTCAAAGTAGCGGCACCGATACGATTACGGATTTTGAATACAGCGCCGATAGCGATGCCATCGACTTAAGTGCGATTTTAACTGGCGTGAGCGACGGCGATAGTGCGGCGCAAAAACTCGATATTCGAGATGACGGCGGGGATGTCTTGATTGAGGTGACACCAGATGGCAGCACAGTTCAGCAATCCGTGCGTATTGCGGGTGTGAGTCTTAACGACTTCGCGCCGAGTGTGAGCGGGGAAGCCGAGATTCTGCAAAAAATGATTGATGATCAAAACCTCATCGTGCAGTAAAAGATGGGAAAGAAGGCTATGGAACAAAACGGGGCGTTAGACCCTTGGTATGCGGCCCTTGAGTGGTGGGTAAACCACTTTGATAAACGTTGCCACAAGGATTTGTTGCTGACGGGGTTGCCGCTGTCTGAACACGGTAGGTTGGATCATCAGCTATTTTTCCGTGCGTTGGAACGGGCACAGCTATACGCGACGCCGTTGCCACTGTCAGAGATCACTCCACAATCCTTACCCCTCTTACTGGTGGACAAACACAGCAATCAACCTCATATCGTCACCAAATACGATGAGCAAGGCTATCAGCTGTGGTCGGAAGATGGCGAGAAGACCATGAGCGCCGAAGAGATCAAGCGGTGCTCAGAGCCCAACCTGTGGCGTATTGACGTTCAAGCACACTATGACGAGAGAATCGAAAGCTCGCAGCCTCGTTCCCAAGGGCATTGGCTATGGAACGTGGTCAAAGAGGTGAAGCCTTGGTATCGAGATCTGCTCGTAGCGTCTTTACTTATCAACGTGCTGGCTCTGGTTGTCCCGCTGTTCACGATGAACGTGTATGATCGAGTGGTGCCCAATCAAGCCTTTAGTACCTTGTGGGTGCTGGTGGTTGGGGTCTGTGTCGTGATTGTTTTCGACTGGTTGCTGCGCGAGGCGCGAAGCTCAGTGACGGATGTCGCTGGGCGTTATCTGGATAATAAGCTGTCTGCCATCTTGCTTGGTAAAGTATTGGGGATGAAGCTAGAAAACCGTCCGCAATCGATCGGGGCGTTTTCTCGCCAACTTCAAGATTTTGATAGTGTCCGTGATTTCTTCACCTCCATTTCTCTGGTGACCTTGATTGATCTGCCTTTTACCCTGCTGTTTTTGCTTCTTATCGGCTGGCTAGGTGGGGCGATGATGTTGATTCCTGTCACTGTGATGTTGGTGCTGATCGGGTTGTCGGTCGCGATGAAAGGCAAGATAGAACAAACCCAACAGGAGACGGCAGCGCTGTCGAGCCAGCGTCAAGCCCAACTGTTTGATTGCCTAAGTTCGTTGCCTGAAATCAAACAAAATAACGCACAAGGGACGATACAAAAACGCTGGGAGCAGACGGTCGCGTCCTTGTCCGACTGGCAAAATCGTTCTCGTCATTATTCCAACTTAGTGGCGCACTCAATTCAATCGAGTCAGCAAATCGTCACGATTTGCCTCATCGTGTTTGGTGTCTATCAGATTTCTGAGGGCTTGCTTAGTATGGGCGGGTTGATTGCAATTGTGATGCTCAGTGGCCGAGCGGCGGGCAGCATCAATCAGCTCTCTCTTCTCATGCTGCGCTATCAGCAAACCAAGACCGCTATCGAAGGGCTCAATGCCATCATCGATTTGCCTCAAGAAGATCAAGAAAGCAGTAAATTGTCCCAAGGCCAGTTCCAAGGCGGCGTGCGTTTAGACAAGGTGAGTTACCAATACCCTCAAACTCCTACGCCTAGTGTAGAGAGCGTAAGTATTACCATTCCCGCCGGTGAGCGTGTTGGCATTATTGGCGCTGCGGGCGCGGGAAAGTCTACGTTACTCGCCATTATCGCCAAGCAGGCCAATCCAACCCAAGGACGCGTCTTTTACGATGAGATTGATAGCCAACTTTGGCCGAGTGCCTCCATTCGTCATCACACCGGCTGGGTGGGACAAAACCCACAACTGCTCTATGGTACAGTGATAGACAATATCACCTTGGGTGCGAACGAGGTCGATCAGAAAAAGTTAGCGCAGGCGATACAGCTTTCGGGATTGGGTGCCTACCTCGATCGTATGAGTAACGGGTTGGAGACCCAAGTGGGTGAAGGCGGGCGTTTTTTATCCGGCGGTCAACGTCAAGCGGTGGCGTTGGCGCGTTCGTTTTATCGCAACTCAAGTTTATTGATTCTAGATGAACCGACCGCTTCCTTAGATAGCGACGCAGAAGCGCGTTTATTCCATAGTTTGCAATCGTTGCCGCGTGACAAAACGATGCTCATTAGCTCGCACAAACACTCCTTCCTCTCCTTGTGCGACCGTATTTTGGTGGTTCATCAGGGGCAGATCGTCGCAGATGGTTCACCCGCAGAGATCTTGCATGCGCGTAAAGAGACCAACAAAAAGCGTGTTCGCTCTGTCTCAGTGGTCAAAGGAGGCAAGCATGAGTAGCACCGCATGGAACAACGCGCATTTAGCCTATCGTTCACGCCGCTTGATTTGGTTAAGTGGTGCGCTCATTGTCGCCATCATCGTGTGGGCCACGTGGGCCAAACTGGAAGAGGTGGTGGTGGGCGAAGGAAAAGTGGTACCGAGCCTTTCTGTCCAGACGATACAAAGCCTAGAAGGGGGCTTGGTGAAACAAGTGCTCGTCACTCAAGGTGAGCGCGTTGAGCTTGGTCAGCCCATAGCGATTTTAGACGACACGCGTTTTAAATCGAGCTTTCAAGAGTCGGCTCAGCAAGCGCAATCTTTGCTGGCACAAAAGCAGCGTCTGGAAGCCGAATTGATGAGTGTTAAAGTGCAAAGCTCGCAAGTTGACTGGCGTGAGCAGGTCAACGTGGTCACCGCGCCCTTTGTGTTAGAAGAGGGCAGCCATAACGCACTATTTAATGAACGCGCTAACTACTTGGAGCGTATCGGCCAGCTCAATGCAGAGCTTGAGGAGTCGACGCTGCGCATAGAGCAGCAAGCACAGGCCTACAACGATACCTTGAATGCCATCAAAACATTGCAAAGCAGTCTGGCCATTGTCACGCAAGAGCGCGACATGTTACGTGACGTCGTTGCCAGTGGCGCGGTCGCGGAAGTCGAACTGCTCAAGCTCAATCGTGATTACGTCAAGCTACAAGGTGACATCGCCAGTTCACAAGTGATGGCGCAAAAGCAAAAAGCCGCTTACTCCGAAGCGATTGCCGATAGGCGAAGCACGGCGCTCGATTTTCGCGCTAAAGCGCAAGGACAACTGAATGAAGTCGCCACTAAACTGGCTCAACTGCAAGAGAGTCAACAGGCGATAGCGGATCAACTTAATCGCACGCAGCTTGTCTCGCCAGTTGATGGACGAGTCAAAGAAGTCTTTGTTCGCACTATTGGTGGTGTGGTGAGACCCGGCGAGCCGATCATGGAGTTGATACCTGAAAATAGCACCTTGATAGTTGAAGCGAGGATCTCGCCGCAAGACATTGCTTTTGTGCGCAGCGGCCTTGCTGCGACCGTGAAATTCAGTGCCTACGATTTTGTCATTTATGGTGGATTAGCAGGCAAAGTCACCTATGTCAGTGCTGACGCCCTGCAAACGGAAGAGGGCAATGCCTACTACCGTGCTCACATCACGTTGGATGACAACGAAAAGGTGTCGCAATTTACCATTATTCCCGGCATGCAGGTGGCCGTGGATATCTTGACGGGGGAAAAAACCGTCCTGAGTTATTGGCTAAAACCTATTTTGAGAGCAAAAGAGAATGCTCTTCGAGAACGATAATAAACATAAGGATAGATAATGCGTTCCAAATCGTTACTGTTAGGCGTGTTGCTGTCGAGTTCAGCGCACGCCATTTCTCTGGAAGAGTCGGTGGCGTTTGCCATCGATTACAGCCCAGAGTTGTTGGCTCAGTATTCCCGCTATCAGTCTGTAGTGCGTGATGGTGATGCCGCAAGTGGATTTCAGCTTCCACAGGCCAACCTTTATGCTGCGGCCGGTTATGAGGAGACGCGCTACAACAGTGGATCATACATTGACCCAGATGATAGAGGCTTAACGCGCACCGAAATTGGCCTAAAAATCTCTCAGTTGCTGTTTGATGGTTTTAGCACCAGTTCAAATGTGGCTCGTTTGGGGTATGAGGCAGAAGCAGAGCGCCTAACGTTAATCTCAAGGGCAGAAAACGTGTCACTCGACATTGTCCGTATTTACTTGGAACTGCTGAAAGCGCAAACCCTACTTGAGCTTGCAGAGCGCAATGTCCGAGAGCACCAAGAGATCTACCAAAATGTATTGGACAAAACGCAAAAAGGGTTGAGCAGCAATTCCGATTTAGCTCAGATTTCAGCGCGTGTCGCCACGTCTCAATCCTCTCTTATCGCTTCGCAGAACAATCTCGTCGATCTTCAGACTCAGTATTTGCGCCTAGTGGGCAAAATGCCTACGGACTTGGTCGATCCTGTGTTTGATGACGCGCTGCTGCCGAGCAGTGCGGAGGTGGCGAAAACGCAGGCCATCGACAATCACCCCGAAATTAAGGCGGCGGTATTGGATTTGGATGCCGCTCGTAAAGAGGTCCGCCGAGAAAAAGGCGGTTATTACCCAGAGATCAAGCTTGAGTTACATGCCAACAAGAATGACAACGTCAGCAACGCTGAAGGGCCAGATGAAGATGCGCGCATCATGCTGACGATGGATTACGATATTTTCAATGGCTTTGCCACCGATGCGAGTGTTGAGTCTTCCGCTTGGCGCGTAGAAGAGGCTCGCGCTATCCGCTTGCGCACTGAACGTGAAGTCGAAGAGGGCACGCAACTGGCTTGGAACGCCTACGACATGTTAGAGAAACAGATGATGTTACTGCAACAAAACGTGGATGCAGTGAAAATCGCAGAGCTTGGTTATATCCAGCAGTTTAACGTGGGTCGCCGCAGTTTGTTGGATGTGCTGGATGCCAAAGTGGAAGTGTTCTTAGCGAGAAAAAATTATGTCTCAGCTAAGTACGATCATACCTTAGCCGCATACCGACTGTTTAATGCGATGGGTATTCTTACTTATGCGCTTCGGGTCGAACATCCGGAAGAGTGGCAAGGGGAGGAGAAACAATGATGAAGTGGTTACCCCTTTCGCTTGTGCTGCTGACCGCTTGTGCGCAAGAGCCAAATATTGAAACGACGCGTCACCAAATTGATGATCTGACCGATGACGATCGCGACGGCGTGATCAACCAGCGTGACTTGTGTGCATCGACGCCGGAAAATGTGGCTGTCGACAGACAAGGTTGTACGCAGTGGCAAATTGAAGAAAAAGCCAACGTGATCAGTTTCTTCTTCGACATGGACAAGGACCAAGAAACGCCAGAACATCAGGCGCCCCTTGAGCAGCTTACGCAACTGCTCGATGCGCACCCCGACGCGTCGGTAATATTGCTCGGTGATACCAGTCCTGAAGCGAGCTTGGCGTACAACCAGGCTCTGGCTAAGCGTCGCACCTACACCATACGTTTGATGCTTGAGCGACAAGGCATCGACCCCAACCGTATTTCAGAGCAGGAGTTCACCCAAGTGACGGCATTGACTCAGTATCTGCATGCGCGTAAACGTCGTGCCATTGCCGTCGTCATGACCGACGTCATGAGCGTAAAGCCAACGTGGACGATTTTCAGCTCCGAGCAACAATTAACACCCAAAAGCAATGCAGAGGTGAAAAATGAACAGTAAACTTTTGCCACTGATGTCGACTGCGTTGTTTATTATGCCTTGGAGTATGGTCTCTAACGCATCGGCGCAAGACTCGATCACCGCAGTGGCGGTGGACAGTCATATGGTCTCTCTCATCGGTGCATTAACGGATGGCAAGTTTGAGCAGTTGGACATTCTTAGCCGAGAAAATATTCCTGCCGCTATGCTTAGCCGAGAAGTTAGGGTCGGTGTGAGCGCTCGTCGTTGGACGGACTTAGAAGTGGCCAAATTTGAAAAGCTCACCGGGTATCGTCCGACCGAGCTTTACTTTACCGCTGATGTGGTGGCCGTATTAGCCAACGAAGAGAACCCAAACCAAGAGGTGACATTGCAACAGCTCCGTGACGTTTTTGGTTGTAACGACGATGTCCTGCCTACGCGCTGGTCAACGTGGGGCAAAGAAGCAGAAACGCCGCTGATGCTGCCTTTTGCGGTGGATGAAGGTTTAAAACTCCATCATACCTTCCACGAGTGGGTCACGTGCAAGGAAGGCACCTATGCGGCGACGCAGTTTGTCGCGGACGAAGAGGGGCTGGAAGAGGCGCTGGATGATAACGAGCAAGCGCTAGCGTATGTGACCTATTCCAAACGTTGGCAAGAGGCGAATATCTTGTCGGTCGTCGATGACCGAGGTGATCGTTACGATGTGAATAAAGAAACCATCTTGTCGGGCCGTTATCCGCTGTCGAGTGTTTATTACTTGTATCTCGATTTGCCACCGCATCGAAATTACTTTTCACCGTCAGAAAAGCAGTTTATCGAGTTGGCACTGAGCCAAGAGCATCAATCGGTGCTCAATCGCTATGGTTTTATCAGTTTACCTGAACAGGCGATTTGGCGAAATTATGTCAAGCTAGGCTTAGAGCCACCTATCGTTGAGGGTGGTTATAGGTAACCATTTCACTGACACTAACTCATTCGATCTAAAAAGCCCCAAACGGGGCTTTTCTATTAATTGAGGCGGTGACAGTCCAATTAGGACTCGACCATGACGCGCGTATCTTCACTCAGCGATTCGAGTTCGTTGGCCACATCGTCAATGCTGATCTCCTGTGGCAATCGAATTGCCATGTTGGCGGTGAACAAACTCGAGCTCACTCCGCCACCGCCCGCAATAAAGACGCGTTGGCAATCCATGTCGAGAATATTAATACCTTGACCATCCAGTACGTGAGTGATCTCATTAACGATGCCGTTGCGATCGTTAGCGTCTAAACGGATTTGATAAATCGCATCCGAGGCATGAGCCGCTGTGTCTGAGTCGACAATTTGTACCAACAACTCATCATAAGATTGGAATGCGGCTTTGACGGTGTCTACGTTCTCCACCGGGACATCGACTTTGATCACGGCTGCGACTTGATCCTCAATAAAGTTCACTTTGCTAATCAGCCATTTACCGCCGTTCTCATGGGTAATGGCCGCGAGGTTTTTGATTGTGGTTGGCGTCGCTTTACCAACAAAATTGACAATAAATGTGTGAGTCATAAGTGCCTCCTGCGTTCTTGGACGAAAACATATCGTCTCATTTCAGTGTAGGATCGCGGTAAAGTTGAGGTTTGACTTAGGTCAATTTTTCAAGCTAATACATTGTTGAAATTGAGAATATTGGTACTTCTGACACAAAAAAGCGACGCATGGCGTCGCTCGATGAAGAAGTGTGAACACGAGACGTTGGGTTTAAAACGTCACTTTAAGCTCAAAGCCGTAAAAGACGGGGTCATAGGTTGCGCCTGAATTGAGGGCAAACGTCGCGGCCTCTTGGTTACCAAACCACGGATTGCTCACGTACTGCCACTCTGCGCTGCCGCCCCAGGCGTCAGTCACCCAGCCATGAATATGGCCAACGGGGTTCAAGAAAAACAGTGTTAAGTCCCCCATGCCTTGGGACCCGAACACTTCACCGCCATCGGCGACGATACTTTGTTCTGCTTCAAACATCATCTCACCAACCACGGCGCCAAAGAATGGGGTGATGAACAGATCTTGCCAAGAGGGCACTTCCGCAAACGCTTCCACCCCGTACTCCCAGAAAAACGCTGACATCGTAGCGGAATAGAGGAAGGACTCAAACTCATTGAATCCAGCGTGACGCGCCGCAGTGTAGTAGACACCCCCAAAATAAGGGTGCATGACGTAATTGAGAAAATGCTCGTCACGATCCCAAACTGGACCATCAGAGACGTTGTCTTTCCACTTCTTACCCAAATTACTCAGGTCACGACTCTCTTCATCCCACTTAGTGATGGACTCAGGCAGTAGAGTCATCAGACCGACAGTGGCGACGCTGAGGCCTAAAATGGTGTAGGTTTGGCCCATCAAGTAATCCCAGTCTTTCTCACTTTGCACCGTTAGATAGCGTGGGCGAGGAGGCTCGGAGAGTTCTAGCTCATTTGCGTTCAGACTTAAGGTAAAAGGATCACCGCTTTGGTATTGGTATGAGTGCGCGTAGAAGGTATGGGGCTTGGCAGGGATATAACTCAACTCTATCGGCTGAATATCATGTTGGCTTCCTGCTGCGGCATAAGACGACGCCGTTAATAATAGTGCACCCACGCTTTTTCTAAACACATGAACTCCAAAGGGTTGTTATATTGATCGCGCTCACAATTATCCCTTATAGAGGGGAGAATGCAAACCAGTAAATGTCATAAATAAGAAACTAGGTGATATTAGTAATGTCTGTCACTATAGAGCGATAACAAAAAGATAAGTTTCACGCGCTGACGCTACCAAATAAAGGAATTCATATGTTAAAAATTGCCATGTTAAGTACTGGGGAAGAAGTGCTCCACGGAGACATCGTCGACACCAATGCCGCTTGGCTGTCTGAGCAGTTCTTTACACACGGATTTTCACTAGCTAAACGTTCTACCGTTGGTGATGAAGAAAGTGCCCTAGTGGAAGAGCTGTTGATGTTGAGCTTTAACTATGACGTGGTGGTGGTTAATGGCGGCCTCGGACCAACCAGCGATGATTTAAGCGCGCACGCAGCTTCGTTGGCTGCAGATGTGGAGCTTGTGCTGTATCCCGAGTGGCTTGATAAGTTGACGGCCTTTTTTGCTGCCCGCAACATGGCAATGCCCGAAAGTAACCGCAAGCAAGCGATGTTACCTAAAGGCAGTGTCTTACTCGACAATCCTATCGGCACAGCGTGTGGGTTTAAGGTCGTGATCAATGACTGCGTGTTTTATTTTACACCGGGTGTGCCGAGTGAATTTAAGCGCATGGTCAAAGAGCAAATCTTGCCTGATTTAAAACAGCAGCACCCTCAAGTGCAGGGGTATGAATGCAGTCGACTCTATACGTTTGGCACGTCCGAATCGGCGTTGTCTGACACGCTCGATAAAGTGTCATTACCTGAGGGGTACACTCTGGGCTATCGGTCTTACCTGCCTTTTATTGAGGTCAAACTCTTTGGCCCGAAAGGAGAGCTAGAGACACGGGTTAAGCTACTGCAACTGATCTTTAATCTCATTGAACCTAGTGTGGTGTCGGTAGATGAAACCATGCAAAAGCATGTCGCGTTTTTAATCGAAGAGCGTAAATCATCGATTGCGACCGCCGAGCAATCGACGTTTGGCGCGCTATCTCAGTGGTTGCACGCTGAGCCCGAGGCAGCGCAATACTGTGGTCATGGCTGGGTGATTGGTCATGCGGTCTCGGTGGGCGAGCAAAAAGAGGATTCATTAGCGGCGGCGTTCGCCTTGGCGGGGGCGACTCGCGAGAAATGCGCGACGGATGTCGCTATTGTGACGGGCAAGGTCATAGAGGGAGTATTCTCCCTCGCGCTCTCTAGCCCCGAAGGTGAATGGGGGCAGACGTTGAAGTTCAATCGCCAATATGGCCGTCAGGATCAAATTACGATCATTACGACCACGGCTGCAGATATGCTCAGACGCTATTTGTCAGCGAAGCCCCTGTTTGCGAAATACAGCTCGTTATCTCGTGAAAAAGAGCTGTTCGTGCCACGAAATGCGCTCGAGAGTTAGTCAATAACAGTGAGTCTGTCAAATGACTCACTGTGTCACTTCTCCTTATCTTTATGAAAAGTAAGTTTATTTTTTACTCCCTCAGAATTAAACCTTTTAGAAGAAATCGTTCTAATGGTTAAACGGATGATTTTCAATAGAAGCGCTGTTTGTCTTACTTTTGCAACGTGCATTTAACAAAATTGATCGTAAACTGGAAATTCGGCAGGGTGTTGCAAAGGAGAGTGACATGTTTAATCAATCGAAGATCCTTATCTGGTATCAAGTGGCGAGCCAGAAAGTATTTCTTGGTGAAGCGCTCAGTGATGAGCATCACGATGTGATTTCTATGTGGCTCAATGCCCCAGAAGAGCTCACACCTAGAGAGAGTTTGGGCTATCGACTTTCACTGTTTGATGATGACGGAAGACAGATTGGTGACAAACCCGTCTCCATGATGACCGCCGATGAGTTTTTGTCCGGTATTCGTCTTCAGATGTAACCTCAATCTCGATAGCTCTCTGGGTTGCTCTGGTCTTTTCAGTGATTCAGTTTCGGCTGTTGAAGATTGGATATGAAGTGTCAAAATTGATAACAGCAGTAAAGAGTAAGGCCAGCATGACGCTGGCCTTAATGTTGTTGGGAATAGGATGGTGCTTGATGTCAATCGGTATGCGCTCACCAATCGCTGTTAAGCGCGTTTTTCCTTAAGGCGATAATTGACGTCAGCCACTTCCACATCCGACTTTGCTCTGCATATACAAGGCAAAATTTCATCACCCTGTGTATAAGCCATCGCAAAACCAACGTACTCCACCTCGCCTGAGACCAAGGTGCAGCGGCACGCTCCACAGTGTCCATCTCGACAGTTATATTCAGGTTCCAGTCCGGCCTGTTCCATCGTCTCCAATATCGTGTTGGACGAATTGGATTGGATGGTGGTAATCGCGTTGATTTTGATACTGGGCATTACAGTTCGAAGTCCTTGAAGTCATCAGCACGTACGTCGCTGTCAATCTGACCGACAAGGTACGATGAGATCTCCGCTTCTTGCGGTGCGACTTGGACATTATCTGATGATAACCAAGCGTTGATCCAAGGGATCGGGTTCGATGTCGCATTTGGATAAGCGGCGCTCAGTCCGACAGCTTGCATACGAATGTTAGTAATGTACTCAACGTATTGGCAGAGGATGTCTTTGTTCAAGCCGATCATAGAACCGTCTTTAAACAGGTACTCAGCCCACTCTTTCTCTTGTTCCGCCGCGGCTTTAAACAGGTCAAAGCACTCTTGCTTACACTCTTCTGCGATCTGCATAAATGAGAAGTCATCTTGACCATTGCGAAGCAAGTTGATCATATGTTGGGTGCCAGTCAAATGTAGCGCTTCATCACGAGCAATCAACTTAATGATTTTCGCGTTACCTTCCATCAGTTCACGTTCTGCAAATGCAAAAGAACAAGCAAAGCTCACGTAGAAGCGAATGGCTTCCAATGCGTTGACAGACATCAAGCAGAGGTAAAGTTGCTTCTTCAAATTGTGTAGAGAAACCGTGACTTCTTCGCCTTTGATCTGATAAGTGCCTTCACCAAAACGGTGATAGTCGTTGGTCATCTGAATCAAATCATCGTAGTAGCGTGAGATGTCGTCCGCACGCTTCAAGATGTGCTCGTTTTCAACGATGTCATCAAACACGAGACCTGGATCATTCACAATGTTACGAATGATGTGCGTGTAAGAGCGTGAGTGAATCGTTTCAGAGAACGACCAAGTCTCGATCCACGTTTCGACTTCTGGCAAAGAGACCAAAGGCAACAGCGCGACGTTAGGGCTGCGACCTTGGATCGAGTCAAGTAGCGTTTGGTATTTCAGGTTGGAAATGAAAATGTGTTTTTCATGCTCTGGCAGTTTGTTGTAGTCGATGCGGTCACTCGACACGTCGACTTCTTCTGGACGCCAAAAGAAAGAAAGCTGTTTTTCGATCAGTTTTTCAAATATCTCAAATTTCTGTTGGTCGTAGCGAGCGACGTTGACAGATTGGCCCAAGAACATAGGCTCTTTGAGTTGATCATTTTTAGTTCGGTTAAAAGTACTGTAAGCCATGATGCCTCAATTCCTTTTATGCCCCGAGACTCGGGGCATTAATTTGGTTAAACGTTGCAAATCCTAGTAAGCGTTAGATCTTACAACCGCCGCCTGCACAATCGTCGTCTTGCGGCTGAACGGCGTCTTTTTGGTCGTCGCTCGCGCCATCACGCGTGTTGTGGTAGTACAGGGTTTTAACGCCGTATTTGTACGCAGTCAGAAGGTCTTGCAGCAGTTTCTTCATTGGCACTTTGCCACTTTCAAAACGGCTTGGGTCGTAGTTAGTGTTCGCGGAAATCGCTTGGTCAACGAATTTCTGCATGATACCCACTAGGTGCAAGTAACCGTCGTTTGAACCAATATTCCAAAGCAGTTCGTAGTTGTTCTTAAGCGCAGTAAAGTCAGGCACTACTTGTTTCAAGATGCCGTCTTTAGAGGCTTTGACAGAGACATAACCACGCGGTGGCTCAATACCGTTGGTGGCGTTAGAGATCTGAGATGAGGTCTCTGAAGGCATCAACGCGGTTAATGTTGAGTTGCGCAGACCGTGTGTCATGATCTCTTCACGTAGGCCATCCCAGTCGTAGTGCAGAGGTTCATCACACACTAAGTCCACGTCTTTCTTGTACGTATCGATAGGCATGAGGCCTTTCGCGTAGTTGGTCTCGTGGAACGATGGGCATTTGCCTTGTTCTTTCGCCAGTGCAACGGACGCCTTAAGTAGATAGTACTGCATCGCTTCAAAAGTGCGGTGCGTCAGTCCGTTGGCGCTGCCATCCGAGTATTTCACGCCATTTTTCGCGAGGTAGTAAGCGTAGTTAATGACGCCCACACCGAGTGTACGGCGGTTCATGGTGGACTTATACGCCGCTGGTAATGGGTAGTCTTGGTAATCAAGCAGTGCATCAAGTGCACGTACGACCAAGTCAGACAACTCTTCGAAGTCATCCAGTGACTGGATAGCACCCAAGTTGAAAGCAGAAAGCGTGCAGAGCGCGATTTCGCCAGAATCATCTTCAACATTGCTCAGTGGCTTGGTCGGCAAGGCGATTTCAAGACACAGATTCGATTGGCGAACCGGCGCAACGCTGGCGTCAAAAGGACTGTGCGTATTACAGTGGTCGACGTTCTGAATGTAAATACGGCCTGTGGATGCGCGCTCTTGCATCAAGATAGAGAACATATCGATGGCTTTCACCGTTTCCTTCTTAATCGATGGATCGTTTTCGTACTTAACGTACAAACGTTCGAACTCATCCTGATCTTCGAAGAATGCATCGTACAACCCAGGGACATCAGAAGGAGAAAATAGGGTGATGTTGCCACCTTGAACCAAGCGTTGGTACATCAAGCGGTTAAGCTGAACGCCATAGTCCATGTGACGAACACGGTTCTCTTCGACACCGCGGTTGTTCTTTAGCACCATCAGTGTCTGAGATTCGCGGTGCCAAATTGGATAGAAGACGGTTGCTGCGCCGCCACGAACGCCACCCTGAGAACAGCATTTGACGGCGGTTTGGAAGTATTTGTAGAACGGGATACAGCCAGTGTGGAACGCTTCACCGCCGCGGATCTCTGAACCCAGAGCACGGATTCGACCTGCATTGATACCAATACCGGCACGTTGTGATACGTAACGCACGATGGAGCTTGCGGTTGCGTTGATCGAATCAAGGCTGTCGCCACACTCAATCAGTACGCATGAACTAAATTGACGCGTTGGGGTACGTACACCCGACATGATTGGCGTAGGCAGAGAAATCTTAAATGTCGACGTCGCATCGTAGAATCGCTTGATGTAGTCAAGGCGCGTCTCTTTCGGGTAGTTTGCGAACAAACACGCTGCCACAAGGATGTACAAGAATTGAGCGCTCTCGTAAATTTCCCCTGTCACACGGTTTTGAACGAAATACTTACCTTCCAGCTGTTTCACAGCGGCATAAGAGAAGTCGAGATCGCGGCGGTGGTCGATGTAAGCATCAAGCTCATCTAGCTCGGACTTAGTGTAGTCCTCTAGGATGTGCTGGTCGTATTTACCCATATCGACAAGACGCGCAACGTGGTTGTACAGCGTTGGTGGCTCATATTGACCGTACGCTTTCTTACGCAGATGGAAGACAGCTAAGCGAGCGGCGAGGTATTGATAATCTGGCGTCTCTTCTGAGATAAGATCAGCGGCTGACTTGATGATGGTCTCATGGATATCAGAAGTGGTGATGCCATCGTAGAACTGGATGTGAGCGCGAAGTTCTACCTGCGACACAGAGACGTTATCAAGGCCTTCTGCTGCCCAGGTAATCACTCTGTGGATCTTGTCCAGATCAATGTTTTCTTTGCTGCCATTACGTTTAGTAACGGTGAGTTGTTGGTTCATTCTGCTTCATTTCCCTAACAAAACTGATTAAAGCCGTGTTTATATGTAATTCTTGTAAAATTGATTCCAGCTTTGTGATCAAAATCATTCTATACATTGTAGTACAAACACAATATATAGGGGTGCATCGATGTGCGGGTTACAAGATAGAGCTATCGAAGACGGTTTTCAAGTTACAGTTTTGGGATGACTTGTGGATAACTGACAAAAATAGAAAAAACAGTAAGTGACTACTAACCGATGAGGAAAGGGCAAACAAGATTGTACAAAATTACCGTTTTGGAATCGGTTTAGAAGTAACCATAAACAAAAAAAAATTCCTTGATCTTTGCTAATTTTTTTCTGCGTTTTTTGATGTGTTTAAAATGGAATCACGTGCACAAAAACCGACCTAAAAAGGCGGTGAACTTGTGCTACCGCCTAGGACATGACCACTAGATGTTGTGCGCTGACGGGGTTCGTCGATCAACGTTTTTGGGTGTGGACGATGTAGTTCACGTCGACATTAGTGCCTAATCGATAGCGATCAGTGAGCGGATTGTAGTGCAGCCCAGTAATGCCGAGTTCAGTAAGATCCGTTTGATCAATCATCTTGATAAGCTCAGATGGGCGAATAAATTTCTCATGCTCGTGGGTGCCTTCCGGCACGATTTTGAGGAGCTTCTCCGCACCGACAATCGCAAAAAGATAAGACTTGATATTGCGGTTAAGTGTCGAGAAGAAAACGTGACCACCCGGCTTGACGAGGCGAGCACAAGATTGCACAACGGAAAGAGGCTCAGGAACATGCTCAAGCATTTCCATACACGTCACAACGTCGTAACTTTGGGCATGGGTTTGCGCATGGTCTTCAATGGTACTCTGAATGTAGGTTAACTGAGTACCGGTTTCCAAGGCGTGCAAGCGAGCGACTTCAAGGGGCTCTTTGCCCATATCGAGACCGGTCACTTCCGCGCCTTCTTTCGCCATGCTTTCGGCTAAGATGCCGCCGCCACAGCCGACATCCAACACACGCTTGCCGAACAGCCCACTGGCCTTGTCGAGCACATATTGTAGGCGTAGGGGATTGATTTGATGAAGGGGCTTAAACTCGCCTTCTAAATCCCACCAACGTGATGCCATATCTTCGAATTTCTTTATCTCTTTTGGATCGACGTTTTGTGATTGGCTCATAGTCATCTCTGTATCCATACCTAGGTTATTGGGCGACATTATACTCAATCATCTCCTTGGCACCATGAAAGGGCGCACTTTTCTGTATGGCTGGCTAAAAAGTAGTCATTAATCAGCAAGATAATTCATGAGTGTGCAATTTCTCAGCGTTTGATTCACAACCAAGCTCACAACCTGATAAAACGAGAGGGAAAGTAATGCCGAACTATTGATTTGTGTGTTATATTTTCGCACCTTAAACGTATTGTACATACGATCTATAAATAGAGGGATAATGGCTCTATGAGCGATCTAGCTAAAGAGATCACGCCCGTAAACATTGAAGATGAGCTGCGAGGTTCCTACCTAGACTATGCGATGTCAGTCATCGTTGGTCGTGCTCTTCCAGATGTGCGTGATGGCCTAAAGCCTGTACACCGCCGCGTGTTATTCGCGATGAACGTACTAGGTAATGATTGGAATAAACCATACAAAAAATCTGCCCGTGTTGTTGGCGACGTTATCGGTAAATATCACCCTCATGGTGACAGTGCTGTGTACGATACTATCGTACGTATGGCTCAGCCGTTTTCATTGCGCTACATGCTTGTTGATGGCCAAGGTAACTTTGGTTCTATCGATGGTGACTCCGCAGCAGCAATGCGTTACACCGAAGTGCGTATGGCAAAAATTGCCCACGAACTTCTCGCTGACCTAGACAAAGAAACCGTAGATTACGTGCCAAACTACGATGGCACAGAGCAAATCCCTGCGGTACTGCCGACAAAAATTCCTAACCTACTGGTGAACGGTGCCTCTGGTATCGCGGTAGGTATGGCCACCAATATTCCGCCTCACAACCTAGGTGAAGTGATTGATGGCTGCCTGGCTTACATCAATAATGAAGAAATCACGATTGATGAGCTTATGGACTACATACCGGGTCCTGATTTCCCGACTGCGGCGCTCATCAGTGGTCGCAAAGGCATTGTAGACGCGTACAAAACCGGTCGCGGTAAGATCTACATGCGTTCTAAAGCGGAAATCGAAGTAGAGAAGAATGGTAAAGAGACCATTATTGTCACTGAAATTCCTTATCAAGTGAACAAAGCTCGTCTTATCGAAAAGATTGCTGAGCTGGTTAAAGATAAGAAAGTGGAAGGCATCAGTGCACTGCGTGACGAGTCTGATAAAGACGGCATGCGCATTGTGATTGAATGTAAGCGTGATGCAGTAGGCGAAGTGGTGCTCAACAACCTCTACGCACAGACTCAGCTGCAAACGACTTTCGGTATCAACATGGTGGCTCTAAATAACGGCCAGCCACAGCTATTCAACTTAAAAGACATGTTGAAGTGCTTCGTTGACCACCGTCGTGAAGTGGTCACTCGTCGTACTATCTTCGAACTACGCAAAGCACGTGAACGTGCGCATATCCTTGAAGCGCTATCCCTTGCGCTTGCAAACATCGATGAAGTTATTGAGCTGATCAAAAACGCACCAACACCAGCAGAAGCGAAAGTGGGCTTGGTATCGCGTGGTTGGGATTTGGGTAACGTTGCATCAATGCTTGAGCGTGCTGGTACTGATGCCGCACGTCCAGAATGGCTAGAAGATCAATACGGTATCCGTGAAGGTCTGTACTACCTAACAGAAACTCAAGCGCAAGCCATTCTAGAACTTCGTTTACACCGTCTAACCGGTCTAGAGCACGAGAAGATTCTTGATGAGTACAAAGCACTTCTAGATGAAATCGCGGAGCTTATGCACATCCTGGCTAGCACTGAGCGCTTGATGGAAGTCATCCGTGAAGAGTTAGAAGCGGTACGTGATGGTTACGGTGATCCTCGTCGTACAGAAATCACAGCGGCCACCCATGACATCGATATGGAAGAGCTGATTGCTCGTGAAGACGTAGTGGTAACCCTGTCTCACGAAGGTTATGTGAAGTATCAGTTACTGAGTGATTACGAATCTCAGCGTCGTGGTGGTAAAGGTAAGAGCGCCACCAAGATGAAGGAAGAAGACTTTATTGAGCGTCTGCTTGTCGCCAATACGCATGACAATATCCTCTGCTTCTCGACTCGCGGTAAGACCTACCGTTTGAAGGTGTACCAATTGCCTCAAGCGACACGCACAGCGCGTGGTAAGCCAATCGTTAATATTCTGCCTCTTGAAGAGGGAGAGCGTATTACCGCTATTTTGCCAGTTGATGAGTTCTCGGCAGACAAATACATCTTCATGGCGACAGGCGATGGTACAGTGAAGAAAACGTCACTGGATCAATTTGCCAATGTTCGTTCAAATGGTCTGATTGCAGTGAACTTGCGTGATGACGATTCACTGATTGGTGTGGATATCACTACCGGCGAAAGCGACATTATGCTGTTCTCTAAAGCGGGCAAAGTGGTGCGCTTTAGTGAAGATAAAGTCCGTGCGATGGGCCGGACCGCAGCAGGTGTGCGCGGTATGAAGCTAGCGGATGATGACCAAGTGGTGTCACTGATCGTTCCTGCGAACGAAGGCGATATCCTCACTGTGACGCAAAACGGCTACGGTAAGCGTACTGAATTGGCGGAATACCCAATTAAAGGTCGCGCAACCCAAGGTGTTGTCTCTATCAAAGTCTCTGAACGTAACGGCCCAGTCGTTGGCGCTGTTCAAGTAGAAGAAGGCGATGAGATGATGATGATCACCGATGCTGGTACACTGGTACGTACTCGTGTGGCGGAAGTGAGCCAAGTCGGTCGTAACACACAAGGTGTGACTCTGATCCGCACCGCTGAAGATGAATCGGTCGTTGGATTACAACGTATCGATGAAATCGAACAAGCAGACATCATCGATGGCGAAGATGCTGAGCAAGATGAGTCAGCACAAGTGAGCGCGCCAACTGACGCACCGGATGTGAATGACGGTGATGACGAGCAAGTGTAATCTTACTCTGTTACGTTGATAAAGAAAGCCGAGGTAACCCCTCGGCTTTTTTGATCGATTAAAAAATGGCGTCAAAAATATATCGTTATAACAATAGTTTAGCTAATTGATGAGCGAAATTTAATTCACGTGCATAGGTGCTATTTTGCCTATAGAATGCGCGCGATGTTTATTTACTCACTCAATGCGAACCATGAAGTTATCACTCAAACAAAAACTCATTATTGCTAGTTTGTCGGCCGTTGTTTTGATGGCCAGCGTCTTGACTTGGCTGTCTGCCCAGCAACTTGCCAATCAAACTCATCAAGGTGTACAAGACCGTGCAGAAAGTATCGCCAATGCGGCGACCTCCGGTATTGCCGACTGGATAGCGATCCGTAAGGATATTGCGTCTGCCTTCAATCAATACGTGGGCGAAGAGAATGTTGTGCCTTATCTGCAACAAGCACGCAATGCTGGTGGCTTCGACGACATTTTCTACGGCACACCGAAGGGAGAGATGTTCCGCTCTCACCCTGACCGCAATCGTGCCGACTACGATCCGCGAGTCAGACCTTGGTATATTGATGCCAAGAATGCAGGACGCCAGATGATCACCACGGCTTACCAAGATGCAATCACTAATGCGTTGCTCGTGACGATCGCTCAACCGATTACGCAGGGTACGCAGCTACGTGGTGTGGTTGGGGCCGATGTGCTGATTGATCAGCTGATTAACGACGTCATCAACCTCAATGTAGGCAAAAATGCGCACGCGATGTTGATTGATACACAAGATGGTAACTTCCTCGCTCATCCTGATAAAAACTTGCTGCTCAAACCGGTCAGTCAGTTGTTCGACCGATTATCTTTGCGAGACATCAAACAAGCAGCAGACAACGGATCGATACATCGTTTACATCAAGGCAATCAAGAGAAGCTGTACTATTTCAAATCCGTTGCCCACACCCCTTGGATTTTTGCCATTGAGATGGATGTGACGACTGAAGAAGCGGCGCTCAATCAGTTGATGATCAAGCTGGTGGTGACGTCACTGGTGATCACGGCAGTGGTCATCGCACTGGTCTCTTGGTTGGTGAGCTTCTTATTTCGCGACTTAGTGCGCGTGTCGACCGCCTTGGAAGCCATTGCGTCAGGCGAAAGGGATTTAACTCAGCGTCTAGAGCCAAGAAGTGACGATGAGGTGGGTCAACTGGCGGCAAACTTTAATACGTTTGTCGGCAATATGCATGCGATGGTATCGAAGCTGAGCCTTGTGTCTGCCTCATTGTCTGAGCAATCGAAAAGCACAGCACGAAATGCCGCGCAGCGAAGTGAACGAATTCGTTTGCAGCAAGATGAGATCAACATGGTCGCCACAGCCATCAACGAGATGGCGGCCGCGACGCAAGAAATTGCCGGCAACGCGGACCACACAGCGCAGAACTCTACCCAAGCGGTGTCAGCCTGTATGCAAGGTGGTAAACAAGTGGTGCAAACGCAAAGCTCGATTCAGAACCTGGCTAATGAAGTTCAAGTGGCGACAAAAGTCATTCAAGAGTTAGAAGTCCATGGCAACAGCATCAATACCATTCTTTCGACGATTCAAGATATCGCAGAGCAGACAAATTTGCTCGCCTTGAATGCGGCCATTGAAGCCGCTCGCGCTGGTGAGCAGGGTCGTGGGTTCGCAGTCGTTGCCGATGAAGTGCGCGTGCTTAGCCAACGCACACACTCATCGACCAAAGAGATCCAACACATGATTGAGACGCTGCAAGGCACCACGCTAAAAGCGGTGGGCATCATGCGTGATAGTGGACAATTAGCGGGAACCAGTGTTGAAGACGCGGATTTGGCGGCACACAGCCTCACTGATATTCAACATGCGGTCGAGCGTATTAGCGATATGGCGACTCAGATCGCCTCAGCGGCAGAAGAGCAAGCCTCGGTGACGTCAGAAATCACGCGTAATACGGTTGGTATTCGTGATGTCTCCAATGAATTAGCCGATGAAGCGCATGACGCTGCGGCGCAAGCAACACAGCTTTCCGAACTCTCACTTGAGCTTGAACAAGAGATAAAGCGCTTTAAGCTCTAAGCGATGAGATGAAAAGCCACTAAGTAGAGATATCATTGTTAAGATAAAACAACGCCCAGCTTAGCTGGGCGTTGTCGTTTCAGTCGAACAGGTCACTTAGTCAATGAGACCGTAGTCTGCGGCAAGAATATCGATGATCTCTTGCTTAGGATTATCGCTGAGCGTAATCGCTTTTCCCGTGATCTTTTCTGCGATACCTGTGTAGGTCTTTGAGATGTCCATCAACGCAGAGAGAGGAAGGGCATTGTCACGAGCAAGGGCTTCACGCTCAGGCATGCGATCTTTATTGAGCAAGATGTCTGGGTCAGGGAAGTGGTTAAGCAAGAACTGGCGGAACCCTTCTTTTGAGTTCTCGACAATATTGCCGGCTTGGTATTGTGCTTCATCCCAAATACGTGAAGAGTCCGGTGTCCCCACTTCATCCATGTAGATGAGTTTTTCCTGACCCGCCGCGTCGGTGACGTAACCAAACTCAAATTTGGTATCAACAAAGACTTGACCTACTTTCGCCAAAGCCGAGCTAATGACGCCAAAGCCTTCACTGAGTAGCTTCTCATAAATCGCGATATCGCTTTGCTTTGAGAAGTTAAACGCGGCAAAGTTCTCCTCGATGTTGCGGCGACTGATGTTAACGTCGTCCGCTTCTGGTACACCAGGGATGCCACGTAGAATGCCTTTAGTGGATGGCGTCATAAGTAGCTCTGGAAGCGCTTTGTCTTTCTCTAAACCCTCAGGTAGTGTGATACCACAAAACTCGCGCTCACCTTTTTCGTAAGCACGCCACATTGAACCGGTGATGTATTGGCGGCAGATGGCTTCGATCATGATGGGCTTGGCTTTTTGCACGATCCAAACCAATGGGTGAGGAATGTCGAGAATGTGGCTGTCTGCGAGCCCATTGTCTTTAAACAGTTGGAACCAGTGGTTGGAGATGGCGTTTAACGCCGCCCCTTTACCTGGCACGCCTTTTAGATTCCCTTCACCGTGCCAAATGCAGTCAAACGCGGAGATACGGTCACTGATCACCATAATTGCTAGTGGTGCGTCAGGCGACACGTCGTAACCTTTTTCTTCGATAAGGCGTCGGCTATCGGCTTCGGTTAGCCAATACACAGAGCGGACTTTACCACTGTGAACCGGTTTATCAGTGCGGATGGGAAGATCGTCATTAACGGCGAGAACTTGTTCTGCGAGACTCATTTAGACATTCCTATAATTTGTCAAAAATGGTTGATAAGCCATGAAGGCCCTTCATTTGCAGAGCATGATACCAGAACTTTTTCTCTGTTCCAGATAAAAAGCAAACGTTTGCTTGTTTTTAAGTTGAATGAGTTAGGCCTTGGTTTCAAATCAAGAAACCGCGAAAAGAAACGCCTCTTATCACAATGATAGGAGGCGAAGCAGTGAGGTTTCGATTTAGTGGTAGTGATGCATAGACGCATCAACAAAAAAGACTTCACACTGATGTTGCTTGGCCAGTTCTTTCAATAGTCGCTGTTCGATAAGAGAGAGCTCACTTGAGGCAACCACCGCACTGGCGTTACCTGATTGAATCGCTTTGGTCACAATATCGACTTCCGACTGAATTTGCGATGGCTTCATGTGGATGATTTGATTGCAACGCACTTGATGTGAGGACAGTTGAGCAAAATCTGGACGTGGGCATTGACCTGTAAATAGAATCCACTGTTTCTGCTGTGACAGATCAGCCAGTCGTTCAAGGCTGGTGTCATCCAAAGATAGAGGCTGGGTAGACTGAGCCAACACATTAAACTTTGAGTAGCCGTGACGAGGTGTTTGAACTGAAATCATAATACTGTCCTTTTATACATGCTGTATGCGTATACAGTAGTTTTATTGTGGCGAAGACGCAAGCATTTTTTGCGCGCAAAATGAGCGGGTCAGGTAGATTAATAGAAGGAGTGTGTTTTCTAACTATCTGATAAGTAGTTAAATTATATTGGTTTGATAGGTTGAATGAGAGCTTTGAAAAGGTGCAGAAAATGTGATGGGTAACTCACTCTACTCAGCAGGAGGCCAAGTAGAGGCGAACAGGGTGAGAAGAGGTGCTAGAGAAAACGTTCTGGATAGTCGCTAAAAATACCATCCAATTGAGAAAGGTGTTTGAGTCGTTTCGGATTATTGATGGTGTAGCACCACACTTCATACCCGGCATCTTGTAGTTTTGAGACGGTAGACTTGGTCGCCCATGTTGCGCCAATATTGCAGCCTGTCGCCTCCACCTCTTTGAGAAGTCGCCAATCCTTGCGCTTCAATCGCTCGGTAAGTAAAGCGCGTCGACACTGAGGAATTTGCTTTGCTAACTCGCGCATCACGTCATGGCTAAAACTCGACAAAATAATGCGCTCTAGCGGTATTGAGGTCACATTGAGCGTAGAGGCCAATAGCGCGCATACCGATTGGGCGTCGTGGGTATCAACTTTCACTTCAATATTCAGCTTGATGTCGCTGGGTTCAATAAGTGTCAGTAGCTCTTCAAGGGTTAACAGGGTTTGTGGTGTCACTTGACCTTCATGGCGCGCCGCAAAATTGAGTTGTTTGAGCGCACTGAGGGTCAAGGTGTCGACTCTGCCTGTACCATTTGAGCAACGGTCAACAGTATGGTCGTGACACACGACGAGATGACCGTCTTTGCAAGGCTGCACATCGACTTCAACCCAAGTAAGGCCAAGATCTATCGCCGCTTGAATGCTGGCGGTGGTGTTTTCTGGATAGTGTCCTGCCACGCCGCGGTGGCCAATAATGAGCATATCTGATTCTCAACGGAGTGATTTGGTCTGAGAATACGCGTCATTGAGTGGATGTGGTAGTCATTTTGATCTCTAAGTTGTGCTCGCTCTTTCAACAGATTGCGATTAACTCTACTGGTTTTTATGTCATGAACGATATTTTTATCTAATATTTAATTTGAAGATAAAATTAAATTGGAAAAAAGAGGTTTCAGACGATTAGAATACGCCCAGAGCACTAAATTTGATTGGAACAAGGAAGAGAGCATGAAGATCGGAGTGATCGGCGCTGGCGCAGTGGGTGTGGGTGTCTGTAATTATCTACTGACATTGGGCAGTATTAGTGAACTGGTGTTGTTGGATCAGAATCTAGCAAGGGCGGAAGGGGAAGCGTTCGATTTTCGCCATACTGCCGCGCTAACATTCACAAAAAATACCCACATTGTGCCGACCGATGACTATCTCAGTTTGATTGGCGCAGACATTGTCGTGATTACCGCAGGCGCGCAGATTAAGCAGGGGCAGACTCGAATTGATTTGGCAGAAATCAACGCCAAAATTGGTGTTGATATCGCGAGGAATGTTGAGCGCGTCGCACCGAACGCGATACTCATCGTGGTCTCCAACCCTTGTGACATTGTCACACACTTTATCGCAACCAATACTGGCTACACGGCGGAGAAAGTGATCAGCAGCGGTTGTGTGATTGATACCGCACGTTTGATGAGTATTGTGGCTAACCGCGTCAACTTAGATCCTAAAAACGTTTTCGGTTATGTTCTTGGTGAGCATGGAAGCAACTGCTTCACCCCCAAGAGCTTAATTTCGATCGCCGGACAACCTGCAGATTATTACTGCGATACACACAAAATGCCTCGTATTTGCGCGGATGAACTGCTTGAATCGGTCAAGCAAGCGGGTTACGAGATATTTAAGCGCAAGCAAAACACCACACACGGTATTGCCGCGAGTGTGTTCCGGGTTATTCAAGCCATTATGATCAATGAACGCTCGGTGTTGCCGGTTGCGACCTTGATACAAGGGGATTATGGCCTCGACAATGTTGTGCTTAGTTTGCCAACCGTCGTCGGGCAAAATGGTGCCCAAGCGATTTTGCAACATCCCTTTACTCAAGATGAGCTCAGTACGCTCCATGCGGTGGCGGATAACGTCACGAAAATCGTTGAACAAGTGGCGGCGCAAACAGGTTTGAATGCCCGTTAACGGGGTACTCTTTGCAAGATCACAACCTGTCTCGCTACTGGCTTGAAAAAGAGGATTGGGCTCACAGCTTAGAGTTTTTACTCTTTGCCAAGAGTAAGACGCTGCTAATTTATAATGTGAATACATTGTTAAATTAGCAGCGTTATGCACATTCATACCATTGAAGGTTATATTCAAACCATCTATCTCGCTGAGTATCCCGACAAACTCTTGCTTCTTGACGGCGCTAGTCGAGCCGACATTACCTACTTGTGCCAGTTCATTGAGCAGCAACTTGCGCGTCCTCTGTGCGATCTGAAAGTCGTTGTGGTGACACACATGCACCCCGATCATGCGGGTGCGGCGCATCGTCTTAGAGCATTAACGGGGTGCCAGATAGTTTCTGCCGACAAAAAGACCCATTGGTATCAAGGGTGGTCGGGTGGGGCGATGTTTTTGTCTGACTTGCTACTCGCATTATGGGTGGCGGGCAGAATGAAAAAAGCACGCGTCAACCTCTGGTATGACCGTTACCTCAAGCCTGATAGCGTAGTCAACGAAGGGGACCAGATACCTGGATTTCCAGATTGGACGATTCTAGAGACGCCAGGCCACACTGATCGGGACCTCTCTTTGTGGCATGAGCCCACACGGCTACTCTATGTGGCGGACTTAATGGTGGAAGTGAAACAGCACCTAATCTCACCTTTTCCAATCTTTTATCCTAATTATTATCGGCGTTCCGTCGAGCGGGTTTTCAAGCTAAACCCAGAGACTTTGCTCGTTGCTCATGGTGGCTCGGTGACTTTCGATGAGAGTGCCTATCGGCACCTTATCGCGACCACGCCCACCACTCCCTCAACGCACTGGAGGGCAACAAAAACCAAGTTACGCGCAGTGCTAAAAGGCCTATTCGCTCAGGTCACCATGAAAAGGAAACAGTAACTGTTCTGTGTCAAAGCCAGCGGATTGGGCAATCCTGACGTATTTATTGAGCTTGTACGTAGGCAAATCAGGCTCTCTGGCGAGAATCCATAAATAGTCTCGATTGTAACCGCTGACGACCGCAGCTGAATAATCCTCTTCTAAATAGAACACCACATAACTGCCGTAAAACGGTCCAAAGAAAGAGACTTTGAGGTGCCCAATCTCCTCTCCATCGACAAACTTGGCGACACCTATCGCTTCTTTCCACTGGTTATCTTCATCGTTCCAGCCACGATTGATCACTTGCACGCTGCCATCATCATTGAGCGAGTATTGTGCGCTGACATGGCTGAGGCCCCGTTCAAAGCTGTGATCAAGCCGAGCAACCTCATGCCATGTGCCAAGATAGCGCTCGAGAGAAAACTCATTGACAGGCGCGATGCCGGTGGGTGTCGAAACACAACCTGACAACAGTGAGATCAGTACCGCAAATAGCGCCAAAATACGGGGATGAAGGGTCATGTTACACCTCTCGTTGTGGATAGAGTGCATTGAAACAAAAAGAGAAACCGGATGGTTTCTCTTAAGTATGGTGCATTCATCGAGTAATGACGATCATTTTGAGTCTAAGCAGACAAATTCGGCTCGCCAACGCAGACGATCCGAGCTGCTCATGGTCGCAAGCAGCTCTTTACCCGACAATTGGGGGTAGGCATGTTTGATGCGATCTTGTTCACCAGAAGGGCAAGATTCATAAGCACGAACGTGAGTGAACGTACCAGTGAGATGGTTTGAAAGTAGCGCTTTTGAAAGGCAGAAGCCGTACATATCCTTTTCCATGTCCAACGTTCCTATCTGTTGAGCAGCATCGAATCTTGTGCGTGAGTCGCTTCTTTTAAACGGTGTGCTGCAGGTTAGCCAATGACGATTACCACTGAGTGTTCAAATAGTATACAAAACAAATGCGGTTTTAGTGCATAAAATGTTCTAAAAACGGTTTGATCTTAATCAACGAAAAGGAGGTTAATAACTGAATAAACATGAAGTGAACTCAAAAAAGCAACCTTGCGGCTAAAAAATCACCAAGTCATTAGCATTTTGATCTCAATTCACTTGGGGAATTCACAGTTTGGATGAGCGCCAGTCGTCCAATACTGGCATCGATGTTAGCCTTAAAATGTCTCATTATAGGAAGGTCTCTTGATCGCAGCGACACGCGATCGGCAGTGAGGAAAAGTATGAATTGGAGCAGTATCAGCTTTCGCAAACGGATGCTGATGATCATGACATTATCTGGGCTAATCGAATTGCTCTTGCTCTCGGCCGCCGGCTTTATTTACATCAAGCATTCGCAAGAAGAAGAGATGGGCTTGAAGGCGCTTGGGGTGGCCTCTTTTCTTGCCAAATCACCGATTGTGATTGAAATGATTGAAACCGGCCAAGTGCAAAGTCAGCAGCGCTATCGTGATTTGACCCAGTTGATTGGCGCCGCGTTTATCGTGATCGGCGACAAGCAAGGTATGCGTTTGGTGCACCCAGTCGATGATCGAATTGGTAAGCCAATGCGCGGTGGTGACAACAAGCGCGCTTTGGTCGACGGGGAGGCGTACATCTCGTTCGCCAAAGGGTCACTGGGTTACTCAGTGCGGGGTAAAACGGCGGTGTTCAATCAGCACGGTGAAATCATCGGCGTTGTGTCTGTCGGGTATTTGATTGACCGGCTTCAAGATAGGATTGAACCATTCCTGTTCTTCTTGATTGTGATGGCATTGATTGTGGTCGGTGCGAACGCCTTGGTCTCTAGCTATGCATCACGGCGCTTTCAAAAAGCGATATTGGGGTTTGAGCCCGAAGAGATTGGCCGACTTTATGTCGAGTTGGATGTGACACTGGAAACCCTTAAAGAGGGCATTTTGAGTATCGATGGGGCCGGTAAACTGCGCTCAATCAATAAAAGTGCCTGCCAAATTTTAGGTTTGGATAAACAGGCATGTTTGAATCAGCCACTCAGTGAAGTGTTGCCACACAGTGACTTACATACTGTGTTGACGACTGCTCGCACCGATAACGACATCAATCTTTACCTCAATAATAAACGTCTTATTGCCAATCGCAGCCCGATTATATTGGATGGCCAGGTGGTCGGTGCGGTGTCCAGTTTCCGCTTGCGTGACGACATCACCGATTTAACTGAGCAATTAGCCAAAACCAAAGAGTACGCAGAGATGCTCCGCTCTCAAACGCATGAGCATCGAAACAAGCTCAACACCATCAGCGGCATGGTGCAAATGGGGGAGTTAGAGGGAGTGCTTGCATTGATTGGCCAAGAGACTGAGCATTATCAAGTCTTAATCGAATTTTTACGCGAGACGGTTAAAGAGCCGCTAATCGCGGGCATGTTGCTTGGCAAAACCGAGCGCGCGCGCGAGCTTGGATTAGAGTTGACGGTAGAAGAAGGCACAAGACTCGAGCCGTTACCAAAGCGAATCAATGCCGAAGACATAGTCACCATCTTAGGTAATTTGATCGATAACGCGTTCGATGCCGTGCGTGAGGCAATTAGCCAAGAAGGGCAATTAGCCCAATCGAGGCGCATCATAGAAGTGTCGATCAGTGATTATGGTAACGAGATCATTCTTGAGGTGAGCGATCAAGGTTGCGGCCTACCGGCACATCTAAGTAAAGAGGAGCTCGTTCAGCGCGGCGTGTCGAGTAAAGACCAATCCAATCGCGGGGTCGGATTATACTTAGTGAATGAGCTCTCTACACGTTACCACGGACAGTTAGATATTACCGATAACAAGGATTTTGGCACCAGAATGACAGTCTATTTACCAAAGGAAGAGCGAGGATGAGTTCGGCGATTCGAATCATGATTGTGGAAGATGACTTAGCCATCGCGCAGCTTCACCAACGTTATCTCGATCAGATGGGCGGCTTTGAGGTCATTGGTATTGCGACAAATAAAGTGGAGGCAGACATGCAACTCGATCTGCTGACCCCCGATCTCGTGCTGCTCGATGTTCACTTGCCTGATGGAACGGGGTTGGACATTTTGCGTGAATTGCGCGCAAAACAGCGCCAGTGTGACGCGATTTTGATCACGGCGGCGCGCGATGTTGAAACCTTACAACAGGCGATGCGCGGAGGTGTGGTGGATTACTTGCTCAAACCCGTCGTCTTTTCTCGCCTAGAAGCGGCATTAAGCAAATATCGAGATAGGCAGCAACAGCTGACGCACAGTGACGGTATCGATCAACGCTTAGTGGATAAAATGCTCCAAGCATCCACGCCAGCGACCTCCAATGTGGCCCGATTGCCAAAGGGCATCGATGCCGTCACGTTGGATAAAATTCGTGCACTGTTTAAGCAAGCCGAGAGTTTGACCGCGGATGAGGCGGGTGAGCAGATTGGCGCAAGCCGTACCACAGCTCGGCGCTACTTGGAACACTTAATCAGTACGGGTGAGCTGACGGCGGATCTCAACTACGGCACGGTCGGACGCCCCGAGCGCTGCTACAAATCTGCTGCGGCGGAATGAAGTTGTGGTAAAGTATTGAAAAGTTAAGCTATTGGTGTGAATGGAATGGAAAGTGTTTTCATCGTTGTTGCGATACTAGTGATCTTCTTTTTCATCGTGCAAAAGCGATTTCTTAAGCAAGATGAGCTCAAAGACAGCACCTACAAACGCAAGGGCGCGCTACTCAACATGCAAGAGACGGCGTTTTACAATGCCCTCATCAGCGCGGTTGGTCAGCAAGCAGTGGTGTTGAGTAAAGTGAACATGGCGAACGTCATAGCGCCCAAAGCCACCGACAAAAAGCAGTGGTTTATCGCCAACAACCGCATTGCGCGCAGCTATTTTGACTATGTGGTGTGCGATCCTCGCTCTTTGGATGTGCGGGCCGTGATTGAGCTTGATGACGGCAAAGAGCTCAATAAAGGTAAGGTCGAGCGCCAGAAGCTCTTGATGCACGTATGTAAATCTGCCGGGATCCCGCTCATCGGTGCATCGGTCAAGCACAGCTATCAAGTCGGGAGACTGCGTCGATTGCTCGCCGCACATATTGATCTGATTGAATCGGATAAAGAGGTGCGTTTTTGCAAACGCTGCGGTAGCCCAATGAACATCAAGATCGCCAGCCAAGGGGAGTTCAAAGGTCGGCGTTTCTTTACCTGTAGTCGCCAACCACACTGTACTTACACAGAAAACTACAACGTCGTGTTTGACGACGAGTCAGACACCGCAGAATAGCGGCCCTATGAGGCCGCCGCTTCATTGCATACCATGACCTGATTGCGGCCATTTTGTTTGGCGCGATAGAGCTCTTTGTCGGCTTCACGCAGCACACTTTCAAGATCGTGGTAGTGGTCGCACTGGTAAACCCCAATACTGACGGTTAAATGAATCGGCTCTTCACGAGAGTGAAAGTTTGCACGTTCAATCGTGGCGCGAATCTGTTCGGCTTTTTGCATCGCCTGCGGTAAGTCCGTGTTGTGCAGAGCAACACAAAACTCTTCGCCCCCAATGCGATAGACCAGATGCTCATCGCTTAAGGCATCAATCAGTGCCGCCGTCTGTATCAGCACCTTATCTCCGACATCGTGGCCAAATTGGTCATTGACCTGCTTAAAGTAATCCAAATCTAAGATCAGCAAAGAGAGAGGCAGTGTTTGACTCTCACGACGATAACGCTCGAAGTTATGCACCAACGCATGGCGGTTGTAGACACCCGTCAAAGCGTCCCGTGACGCCAAGTGACCTAAGGAGGCTTCAGAGGTTTTACGCTTGACCTCCAAGACGTGCGCAGTCACCCACACCGCGGCAAAGGCAAGCGCAAAGTTAATCGAGAGGTGGAAGTAATCAAGTAGGGCGGTATCGCCGTTTTTTTGACAGATGATCACCAACTGTAAAGAGAATCCAATCGCCGTCGCAATGAAGCCTTGTCGACGACCAAGAATCAGATAAAAGAGAACAGGGTAAAGGAACGCCCACACAAACAGACCGTGCGCGACTGGGTGGCTATAGGTCGCGATGCTAATGATGGCCACCACGCTATAAATGTAGAGCACTGCTAAGGTGTTCGAGTGCCTGCCATGATAGCAACAGTAACCCACGTAAAGAGAGAAGGTGCAAAACATCGCTTCTATGTAGGCAAGCGTATAAAACGGACCAACATAGACGTTCACAATGGCCACCAGCATCGACATGGCGGCCAACACTAAACTAAGCCAAAATAACGTTGCCCGTCGCAATTGCCGCGACGGTCGAAAAATATCGAGTTCGTTCCCTGAAGCCATCTGTTAACCGCTGTTTTATTATACTTTTGTTTGATTAATAGACATATTATGCCATTGATTTCACTAATCAAGTTCAGGCGTGAAGTAAGATCACACTAATGGAAATGAAATTAGGTGCACTGTTACAGTGTTAGTGTGATCTCAAAGCATAAATGGCAAATAGGTGTTTGAATACACTGTAGTTCACCTCTACCCCTTTAGGGTAGTTTGATTTTTGAATTGATTTACGTCATGAAATAAATCAGCCAACCGATAAACAATGCGCTCAGATATAAGCACCTAACTCTTAGGAAGTATTATGAGCAAGTTGAAACTGGTCATCGTCGGCAACGGCATGGTTGGCCATCGTTATCTGGAAGATTTGGTCGATAAGACGGATATCTCACAGTTTGACATCACGGTTTTTTGCGAAGAGCCTCGTGTTGCCTATGACCGTGTCCACCTTTCTTCTTACTTTTCTCACCATACCGCGCAAGAACTCTCTCTCGTTAAAGAAGGTTTCTACGAAAAACACGCGATCAACGTCTTGCTCGGTGAGCGCGCAATTAATGTCAACCGAGACAAACGCACCGTCTATTCAAGCTCTGGCCGTGAAATTCAGTACGACAAGCTGATTATGGCGACGGGATCTTTCCCATTTGTGCCACCCATTAAAGGTCGCGAAAGCAAAGATTGCTTTGTTTACCGCACCATTGAAGATCTAAAAGCGATTGAAGCTTGTGCGAAGAAGAGCAAAGTCGGTGTGGTTATCGGCGGCGGTCTACTTGGCCTTGAAGCGGCAGGCGCATTGAAGGCGCTCGGCGTTGAAACACACGTCGTTGAGTTTGCATCTAAGTTGATGGCTGAGCAGCTCGATCAAGCGGGCGGCGACCAACTGCGTAACAAAATTGAAAGCATGGGCGTGAACGTTCACACCAGCAAAAACACACTTGAGATTGCACCAGAAGGCAAAAATGCACGTAACGTGATGCGTTTTGCCGATGGCACTGAGCTTGAGACTGACTTTATTGTTTTCTCTGCGGGTATCCGTCCACAAGACAAGCTCGCTCGTCAAATGGAGTTAGAGGTTGCACCGCGTGGTGGTATCGCGATCAACGACTACTCACAAACGTCTGATGAAAACATCTATGCCATCGGTGAGTGCGCCTCTTGGAACGATATGTTCTACGGCTTAGTGGCGCCAGGTTACAAGATGGCAATGGTCGCGGTTGATCACCTGCTTGGTAACGACAGCAAGTTTGAAGGTGCGGACATGTCAGCGAAGCTTAAGCTTCTTGGCGTGAAAGTAGGCTCAATCGGTGATGCGAACGGTCGTACTCCAGGTTGTAAGAGCTACGTTTACCAAAATGAAGAGCAAGAAGTTTACAAGCGCCTGATCGTTTCTGAAGATAACAAGAAGCTTCTTGGTGCCGTAATGGTTGGCGATACGTCTGACTATGGCGACCTTCTTCAGCTCATGCTCAACGAAATCGACCTACCAGAACATCCAGATACGCTTATCCTTCCAGCGCACGCAGGCGCAGAGAAGCCAACACTGGGCGCTGACGCGCTACCAGAAAGTGCGGTTATCTGTTCATGTTTTGACGTAACGAAAGGCAAAGTGGCACAAGCCGTTGCTGAAGGTCATCACACGATTGCTGACATTAAAGCGGCAACCGGTGCAGGTACTGGCTGTGGTGGTTGTATCCCACTGGTTACATCAGTGCTGAACGCTGAGCTGGCAAAATCTGGCGTCGAAGTGAAGAACGATATCTGTGAGCACTTTGCCTACTCTCGCCAAGAGCTGTTCCACCTGATTCGCATTGAAGAGATCAAAACATTTGATGAGCTTTTAGAGAAGTATGGTCAAGGCTACGGCTGTGAAGTGTGTAAGCCAGCAGTCGGTTCTATTTTGGCTTCCTGCTGGGGTGAGCACATCCTAAAACCACAACTGGTAAAGCTGCACGATACCAACGACAACTTCCTCGGTAACATGCAAAAAGACGGTACTTACTCGGTGATTCCGCGTATGGCGGGCGGGGAAGTCACCCCACAAGCATTGAAAGTCTTGGCTGAAGTGGCAGCGGAATACAACCTTTACACCAAAGTAACGGGCGCGCAGCGTATCGGTCTATTTGGCGCGCAAAAAGATGACCTTCCAGCCATTTGGAAGAAGCTGATTGCCGCAGGCTACGAAACCGGTCAAGCGTACGCCAAAGCACTGCGTATGGCCAAAACATGTGTGGGCTCCACTTGGTGTCGCTACGGTGTTCAAGATGCAGTAGGCCTAGGCGTGATGATCGAGAACCGTTACAAAGGCATCCGTACTCCACACAAGATGAAGTTCGGTGTCTCTGGCTGTACGCGTGAGTGTGCGGAAGCGCAAGGTAAAGACCTTGGCATCATCGCGACCGATGCAGGCTGGAACATGTACGTCTGTGGTAACGGGGGTATGAAGCCCCGCCATGCTGATTTGCTCGCAAGCGACCTAGATGAAGCAACGCTCATTAAATACATTGACCGTTTCATGATGTTCTACATCCGTACGGCTGCGCCACTGCAGCGCACATCAGTATGGCTAGAGAACATGGAAGGTGGCGTTGATTACCTGCGTGAAGTGATTGTCAATGACAAGCTGGGTATCAACGAACAGTTAGAAACGGACGTGGAGAAATTGGTTGACGCGTTCCGTTGTGAGTGGACGGATACCATCAACGACGAGTCGCAGCTAAAACGCTTCTCACACTTCATCAACTCAGATAAGCGTGATGACAACGTCGTGTTTGTTGATGAGCGTGCTCAGCATCGCCCAGCCACTTACAGCGAAAAACATTCTAAAGCCGTCTCCTCGAAAACAAAGGGCGACATCCTTCACGTAGCAGTGACTGAATAAGAGCGGAGTCATCATCATGGCATTTGAAAAAGTATGTGACATCACAGACATCATCCCAGGCACGGGCGTATGTGCGCTAGTGAAGGAGCAACAAGTGGCAATCTTTCGTCCGTCAGAAGCGGAAGAGGTGTTTGCTATCAGCAACATGGATCCTTTCGCTCGTTCCAACGTGTTATCACGCGGCCTTATCGGTGAGCACAAAGGCGAGCTTTGGGTGGCAAGCCCACTGAAAAAGCAGCATTTCAACCTAGCAACGGGCGTGTGTATGGAAGATGAGCGCTTCAGCGTCAAAGCGTTTAATGCCCGCGTCGTGAAAGGGGCGTTAGAGATTGAGGGCTAGCGTTATCGCTTACTTTCTTTCTTAGAGTCAATAGATTAAAGGTTCCCTGTTGGCGCAGGGCTGCGACAGCCGGGAGCCTTTCCCTATTCACTTTTATTTTTAAACTTTATGGAGAGACAATGATGTCTGATTTCAAGCCTGCTGAATTCGTGCAAACGATGATCAATGTTGGTGAAGCGAAAACCAACACCCATACGCGAGATTTACTTATCCGTGGCTTTATGGCAGGTATTATCCTGTCACTGGCGGTGGTTCTGGCGCTCACGACGATTACCCAAACTGGGTTGGGTGTAGTAGGGGCGATGGTGTTCCCTGTGGGCTTTGTGATTTTGAGTATTATGGGTTACGACTTAGTGACCGGTGTCTTTGGCTTAGCGCCGCTAGCGAAATTTGAAAACCGTCCAGGCATCACCTGGGGTCGCGTCCTTCGCTGCTGGGGGCTCGTTGGCCTGGGCAACCTAGTGGGCTCTATCTTCATCGCTTACATCATTGCACTGTCACTGACCTCCAACTTCACCAATGATGGCGGCGCCGTCGCTAAAACCATCATCAATGCTTCAACAGCACGCTCGGCGGGTTTTGAATCATTAGGTATGGATGGTTGGATCACCTGCTTCGTGCGCGGCATTTTGTGTAACCTCATGGTGTGTCTCGGTGTGATTGGTAATATGACCGCGCGCCGTTTAAGTGGTCGTATCGCCGCTATGTGGTTCCCTATCTTTATTTTCTTCGCGCTAGTATTCGAGCACGCAGTAGTAAATATGTTCCTATTCCCGCTAGGTATGATGCTGGGTGCGGATTTTGGTGTCGCGACATGGTTAAACTTTAACCTAATCCCAACGATTTTAGGTAACATTGTCGGTGGCCTTGTGTTTACCTGCATCCCTCTCTATCTCACTCACGCGAAAACAGCGCCAGCGCTTGACGCAGAAGAGACGAACGCGCAAGCAACTCCGGTATTGAACGCGAAATAATGTCACTCAACCCCGCTCTTCGCGGGGCTGAATTTCGATAACAAGTGATGATTTCAATAGAGCGATTGTCACTTTTTATCGTGGATTTTTAAGAGTGGTGGCTATGTCTACAAACGCCGTTAACACAAATCAAGGTGGTTTTGTCTCTTTGGTCGGAGCGGGCCCGGGCGATCCGGATTTGCTGACAGTGAAAGGGTATCGAGTTATCCAGCAAGCGGAGGTCTTGGTTTACGACCGATTGGTGTCAGAGGCGATCCTCGCCATCGCTAACCCTGAGGCAGAGCGGATTTACGTGGGTAAACAGCTCGATTTTCACTGTGTACCGCAAGATCAAATTAATCAAATCTTGGTCGAAAAAGCCCAGCAAGGCAAACGTGTCGTGCGCCTTAAAGGTGGTGACTCATTCATCTTTGGCCGTGGTGGCGAAGAGTTGGAAGCGCTCGCCGAGCACAATATCTCATTTGAAGTGGTGCCGGGCATCACCGCCGCCGCAGGTGCGACCTCTTACGCGGGGATTCCTTTGACGCACCGAGACCATGCCCAGAGCGTGCAGTTTATTACCGGTCATGTTCAAAAGAATGGACAAGAGATCCAATGGTCCGCGCTGGCACAGCCAAACAATACGTTAGTCTTCTATATGGGTTTAAAACAGTGTCGCCACATTCAGGCCAATCTTATTGAGCAGGGTATGGATGTCGACATGCCCTGCGCCATCATCGAAAACGGCACTCGTAAAGAGCAGCGTGTCTTAACGGGTAAACTCGCAGATCTGGCGAATCTCGCCGAACAAGCCGTGAGTCCCGCGCTGATTGTGGTCGGCAGCGTCACACAATTGCATCGTTCATTGCATTGGTTTGCACCAGAAAATAAGACGGAATAATCGTTATTCCTAGTGAAACGGCGCAGGGTTGCTTATTCTCCTTAACAACGAATTAACGCGAACGCTTTGTTGGAGCAACGATGAAACGAATGACCACGTTATTTGCCACCCTTGTCATGGCAGCCGGCGCAAACGCCAATTTGATTATTGATAAAAACGGCGTTGATGAGAAAGACTTCATCTACGATAAGCATCAATGTGAAGAGTTGGCCAATCAAGTGCAAAAAGACACCCAATCACGTGGTGCTGTCGGTGGCGCAGCGAAAGGCGCAGCGCTGGGCGCGGCGGGTACGGCAATCGCTGGTGGTTCAGGTTCGGAAGGTGCGAAGAAGGGCGCTGGCGTGGGCTTAGCTGTTGGTGTGCTTGGTGGCAGTAAAGATCGCCGTGAAAACCAGAAAAACTATGAAGCTGAACGCCAAACCGTGATGCGTAACTGCATGACCAACCGTGGCTACACCGTATTAAATTAACAACTCGTTGGCTAGACGAGCAATAGCGGCAGGGACTCTCTGCCGCTATTGTTATTGCCAATAGACCGATTTCTCAACCTCATCGAATTCTGTTACAGTGCCGAACCATTGCTAAATCACTAGGTTGGATGCACTTGATGGAAACCATCGCACTCTTTGTGGATGTGCAAAACATCTATTACACCACGCGCGCGCAGTTCCGCGCTCACTTCGATTACAACCAATTTTGGTACGTTGCGACGCAAGGGCGTCAAGTGTCGATCGCCAATGCTTACGCCATCGCTTCTCATGATCCTAAACAACGCCAGTTCCACCACATCTTGCGTGGTATCGGGTTTGATGTGAAGTTAAAACCTTTTATCCAGCGTCAAGATGGCAGTGCGAAAGGGGATTGGGATGTGGGTATCGCGCTCGATGTCTATGAGGCGGCGGCCCAAGTGGATAGAGTCGTTCTGCTGTCAGGGGATGGGGATTTTACCTTGTTACTGGAGCGTATTAAGCAGCGTTTTAATACGCCCGTTGACGTTTACGGTGTCGAGGCACTGACAGCCCAAAGCTTGATAGAGGCGAGTGATCGATTCATCGCCATCGACCACGATCTATTACTGCGTCGCTGATTCTGAGTTGGCTGCGCTCTGTTTAGTCTCATTGTCGGATACTTGGTTTGCGTTCTCTTCCTCGTTTTCAAGCTTGGCGCGCTCGGCTTTTGAGATGTAACGCGGCTTGTTGCTTTTGTGCAGCTTAGCGTTCGCTTTTTTCTGTTTTGACTTCAAAATCTGGTTGATGCGTTTTTTACGATTCATGGTGAACACCTTATCGAGTAGAGGGCGCACATCCTAGCAGATTCCACCCACGCTGCAAGACTCCCCCGTCATTTGAATGGTTAAATTATCACTCGGAATAATAGTTTCAGCATCAAGATTAACTCCGATCAATAAAGGATTGGCAGCATCGATTTACCCTTAGTGCATATTTCAATAATGACAAAGGGAAATGAGTGTGAATTCATTCAAACTGAAAATATCCGCGGCGATTGGCAGCATGATTGTTGTCATCGTTGCATTGCTGACGGTGACTGGATTTTTATCATTCAAAGAGGAGAGCGTGGCTCTCAGCCAAACAGTGCTGATGGAGAAAAATGCTGCAGTAGAAACCTACCTAACTGAGAAGTTTACTGGCTACCAACACGTCTTGTCGGGCGTTAAGGTGAGCGTTGGTGATATCACTGACCAAGGTTTATCGACCAAAGCGGTGACGCAGTTGGAAATGCTTTATCGCACACAGCAGTCTTTTATTGAGGGCGCGTATATTATTGATGTGGATGGCGGCATATACAACGTGGAAGGTCGCCAAATGGATTTCAACGTTAAAGAGCTCAGCCGGTCTTATTACAATGCACTGTTCACACAAGGGAAGACATTTTTCGTTTCGCCGCCTTTTGTCTCAGCTGTGACACAAAAAGAAGTGGTGGTATTGGCCTACAAAATCAATCCTCAAGTGGCTGTGATCACCTCGATCTATCTCGATTCATTGCTGACTAAAATCAAAGGTCGCAATGACATGTTCCTATATGGTGAAGATGGCACTATTTTGCTATCCCCGTATCAAGATCTATTAGGAAAAGACATCTACCAAGAGCGCCCGCTCTATAAACAATTCAACAATGATACCCAGATCCTACAATATGAGGCAGTCGTGGATGGTAAGGCGACCGACTTCACCGCTTTTTGGACAAAACTGGACGTCAGTGGATGGAAGTTTGTCACCTTCATCCGTGATGCGCAAATTGAGCGCAATGCGAACGATCAATTGATCACATCAGCTGTTATAGGCTTTGTGAGTCTGCTGCTAGCGATTGGCGTGCTGTTTGTGTTGGTCGACAAACTGGTATTAGTCCCGGTTGGCGGTACGCCCGATGAGATTGCGCATTTGATGGAAGAGATGGCCAAAGGGGATTTCAGTCAAGAGATCCCGCAAACGGGCAAAGAGACGGGTATTTATCTCTCTCTGATCAAGCTCAAACTGCAACTCTCTGAGCTAATTAAGAACACACACGGCATCTCAGAAAGCGTCTCTTCGGCGTCTGAGCAGCTCAACGTCATCATGAATGACACCAAATCCAACGCACATCAAGAGTTGGCGCAGATGGAGCAAATATCCACAGCCATCAATGAGTTGTCTTCTACCTCTCAAGAGGTGAGTCAGCAAGCGGTGCAAGCGGAAGAGGTTGCCAAAGGTGCACGTGAGAATGTCGCCAACGGTAAGCTGACTCTCGAGAAAAATATCGCCTTGACCGATTCTATCAGCGCCTCTGTCAATGACAGCGCGCAAATTGTCAGTGATTTGCGTCAGTTTGCGCTGGAGATCAGCAGTGTGATTGAAGTCATCAATACCATTTCAGAGCAAACCAATTTGCTGGCGCTGAACGCAGCCATTGAGGCGGCGCGTGCGGGTGAGTATGGGCGAGGCTTCGCCGTTGTGGCCGACGAAGTGCGCAGTTTGGCATCCAAAACGCAAGACTCTACCGTAAGCATCAAAGAGATCATTGAAAAGCTGCAAAAACAATCTGATGTGGCGCAGCACAATATGAGCAAAAATGTTGAGTTGATTGAGGAGTCAGTCGAGCTTGCCGATCGTGTCAAAGCCTCATTTGAAGAGATTTATCGTGCGGTGGACGCCATCTCTGAAATCAACACGCTAGTGGCCACCGCCGCGCAAGAGCAATTTAGCGTCACCGAGGACATTTCCCAAAACACCACTCACGCCTATGATCTGGTGCAAAAGAACGTCTCGGGTGTGGATGAAACGCTGCAAGCCTCGGCTGAGCTGTCAAAACTCGCGGTCACGCAAAAAGAAGAACTTGACTTTTTCAAAGTGTAACGCCTTCGACTTGCACTTGGTTTATCAAGACTACACATTAAGCTCGCCATTTGGCGGGCTTAATTTTTTTGTGTAGCTCCGCTACTATGGCGTAATGAATGGTGGATAGATAATTAGAGGTGTGAATGGATTTGGCCAGTAGGATGGAGCTGTTGCTGGAAGTCTCGAAAGCGGGCTCGTTTGCCAAAGCGGCAGACCGACTCAATCTCGACCGTTCAGTGCTCTCTAAGCAGGTGAAACAGCTTGAAGAGCATTTAGGGGTAAGGCTTATCAACCGAACTACCCGTTCGTTGTCGCTAACCGATGTCGGCTATCAGATTGTGGATCAAGCCAATAAAGTCAGTTCGCTGCTCGAAGAGACCAAGCAAATTGCCGAGTCTTACCATAGTGAGCCGGTCGGCAACTTGAGGATCTCAAGCAGCACGCTGTTTGGGCGTAAGTACATTCAAAAAGTGGTGGAAGCGTTTTTGGAGAAATACCCGAAAGCGACCGTCAACTTGGTGCTGGATGATTTACGTGTTGATGTGATCAAAGAGCGTATTGATCTCGCGTTTCGCATCGGCCCAATGCGCGATTCGTCCATGGTGGCGAAACGACTGGCGGACAACAAATTGGCGCTGGTGGCGTCTGAAGAGTTTGTTGAGCAGCATGGTTTGCCTGAGACCCCTGAGCAGTTGGTGGCCCTCCCTGCGGTTATTTACGCTAACAGCAGTATTGTGATTGATAAATTGCAGATCCACTCGAAAGATAACTTGCGATTGGACACCTTCACCATGACCGGGCCATATCGCGTCAATGAGCCTCAGTTAGTGATAGACAGCGTTAAATCAGGGATGGGGTATGCCATGATTGGTCAGTTTATGATTTCCAAAGAAATCGAAAAGATGGGGTTGGTTCAGTTGCTCCCCGATTATCACATGCCCTCTTTTGGTGATGTCTACGCCCTGTATACTCACCGCAACGTTTCGCCTTTGGCAAAAGCCTTTATTGATATTGCTCAGCAAGTCATCGGGACGCCGCCAGTGTGGGAGCAGTACTTTAGCTAACATACACCAAGTAGATTGAGTGAAAGCAGAGCGAACCATAACGTCCGAGCAATAAAAAACGCCCAGTTGATACTGGGCGTTTTGATATACTGAGCAGACTGGCCGTACAAGGCGCGTCTCACTGTGACGATTCACGCAGACAGCTGTGGACAGCAACCGTCTAACTTAGAATGAAGTGAGGTAACGTTGTTCGCGAACGACTTCGCCGTTGTCATCAACCAGTTCAAAGGTGAAGGTACGGCCGTTATCGAACAAGTTTGCCGCAACGAAGGTGCCTTTTGAGCCTGAAATGTGAGTTTTGGTGCCGTTGCCGACGACTTTAACCGGTACGTTGCTGACCGGTTGGCCATCTTTCAATACGGTAACTTTCGCTTGGTTGTTGTTAGGTTCAACGTTCAGTGTGTAGTCGCTAGCCGCAAAAGCCATGCTTGAAGTCAGTGTGGTAAGGGCGAGTACTGATAATACTTTTTTCATTTTGATTTCCTCAGAATTTGTTCACATGGGAGAAGTTGTTCTCTGTACGGAATGTATTCTGCGCGAAATCATAAGTGTGATAAATATCACGTTTGTCATTTTACATGTGCAAAAATGGCAATAATGTCGCTATTGAATTTTAATTTAACCACCCCAATGTCACGAAATTAATTTGATTGTGGCTAAATCTGCACGTTTATTTTTCTGGCGAGCACGGATAACAGCACATTGAGCGCTTGATGTCAGCCACGTTGTCGCGTAGCACGTGAAAAGTGAGCTCTAGATCACATTCCAAATAACTCATTGGTATAGTTGCAAAAAGATTGATCCGACACTAGGGTCGTCAGCTTTCTAAAGCCTGATACTGCGGCGAGAAATTATTCTCAGGATGAGCTGTGTCATGCAAAAGTACTTGAAATTCATTATACCGATCGTGATTCCACTGATCGTTCTCGCCTTACCTTTTTCCGCTTTCCCGTTTGACGGATTTACGCTAGTACAACAACGCGTAACGGCGATTTTTTTACTGGCCGCGTTGTGCTGGGTATTTGAGCCGATCCCTATTTATGCCACGTCGGTGGTGATCATTGTGTTGGAGCTACTGCTGGTTTCCAACAAGGGTATTTATTGGTTTCGTGCCAATGAGGGTGAGGCGCACTTTGGTACCTTGCTCAACTACTCGGACATTATGGCGACCTTCGCGAGCCCTATTATCATGCTGTTTTTGGGTGGTTTTTTCTTAGCGATGGCCGCAACGAAATACCGATTGGATGTCAACTTAGCGCGAGTATTGCTCAAGCCGTTCGGCCATGATCCTAAGTATGTGATGCTCGGGTTGATGTTGATCACGGGCATCTTTTCCATGTTTATGTCCAACACGGCCACCACAGCGATGATGCTGTCGATCTTAACGCCGGTGATTGCGCTGTTTGGCCCCAAAGATCCAGCGCGTGTGGCGTTTGCACTCTGTATTCCGGTCGCGGCCAATATCGGCGGCATCGGTACGCCAATCGGTACGCCGCCTAACGCGATCGCGTTGAAGTATCTGGTGGGGGAGAACAGCATCAGTTTTGGTGAGTGGATGGCATTTGGTGTGCCGTTTGTCGTGGTGATGATGGCGCTCGCATGGGTGTTAATGAACAGCCTTTATCGCGCGCAGCAGCAACGCATTGAATTGTCGATCAAAGGAAAATTCCTCAAGACGCCGAAAGCAATCTTAGTGTACGCGACATTCACTCTGACCATTGTATTGTGGTTGATGGGCTCTAGCCACGGTATGAACTCCTACACCGTGGCGCTAATTCCGGTCGCGATCTTCTCGCTCACCGGCATCATCAACAAAGAAGATTTGAAGAAGATCTCTTGGGATGTCCTATGGCTCGTTTCCGGTGGTATTGCGCTCGGTCTCGCGCTGGACAAAACCGGATTAGCACAAAGTGTTGTTCACAGTATTCCGTTTGATGCTTTCTCTCCTTACGTTGTCCTGTTTGGCGCCGCAATGCTCTGCTTGTTGATGGCGAATTTCATGTCTCATACCGCCACCGCCAACTTGTTGATGCCTATTATGGCCGCACTTGGCACCTCGATGACGTCACTGGCGCCATTGGGCGGTGAAGTGACCTTGATTCTTGTGGTGACATTCGCTGCATCCCTTGGCATGTCGCTTCCCATCAGTACGCCGCCCAACGCGCTCGCACACGCAACCGGTCACGTACAGAGTAACCAGATGGCAAAAGTTGGGGTGATTCTTGGCGTGGTGGGCGTGTTACTGAGCTTTGTGTTGGTGTGGATTTTAAATCTTGTCGGCTATGTTAGATAACGTCGTGGACGAGCTGATTTGTCACTATTTTTCAGATCCAGAACGCCAAATGGATTTGGCGGCGAATCAGGTGATCTTGCAACAAAATGGCAGTAACGATCGGCTCTACTATGTTCGAGAAGGTGAGCTTGAGGGGTTTGTGGAATCCGAATCCAAAGGCAAACGCATTAAGGTGTTTACCGCTGGGCCAAGTGCCTTCATTGGCGTGCACAGTTTTTTCTCCGGGACGTGGATGGCCTCCTCAACGGTCATCAGCAAAACGGACGTCAAACTGGCTTGGATTGATCGCACCACGGCAGCGGTGGAGCCTGAACGGTTGGGGCCGCTCAATGCGCAGTTTATGCCGGTGATGGTCAATGAACTCAATCGTCGCCAGCATCGAGCCACTCAAGAAGCGCTAGCCAAAGAAAAAGCGTTACAACAGCTGCATACCGCCGAGCAGATGACCACCCTGGGTCAACTGGCTGCGGGGATCGCCCATGAACTCAACAATGCGATTGGTGTTGTCAGTAGCAAAACCGAGCGCCTGCAACACGAACTGAGTGAACTGCTGGCTGAGGTCAAACCCGCTTATAAGGCGCACTTTGATTTTGGCTTGCGGCAAGGGCAAATGATCTCGTCACGAGAGATTCGCCGTTTGGCAAAAAACATCGAGCAGCGCTATCGCGTTGATAGCAAAACCGCCAGTGCGCTCGCACGTGCGTTGGCCAGTGATGAGGTGCCAAGCGAGTGGCTCAGCGATGTCGACTCTGCGCTTAAATATTGGCAGATGGGGCGGGGTATGCACGATTTGCGCAGTGCTACGCGCCATTCTGTTGCCATCGTCAAATCGGTGAAACAGCTTGGGCGTACGGACACTGAGCCGCTGGAGCTGCTCGACATCAACGACACCCTCAACAAAGCCCTTGCGTTGCTGCAAAGTGACTTACGCCGAGTGAATGTGCACTTGCGGCCTGCTCAATTACCAAGGATTCAAGGCTCCTCGACCGAATTTGTTCAGGTATGGAGCAACATCATCAAAAACGCGTGTGATGCGATGCGCAGCGCAGACGACCCGATGATTGAGATACACACTAAGGTGGTCAACCAGAGGATTTTGGTCACCATCGCAAACAATGGGCCAGAGATTGATGAGCCGACCCGGCGCAAAATTTTTCAGCCCAATTTCACCACCAAAAAAGGTGGTCTATCGTTTGGCTTGGGCCTTGGGCTTGCCATCGTTAAAAGAATCGTCAGCGAAAATGGCGGTAGTGTGGTGGTCAAAAGCGATCATTCACGCACCATTTTTCGCGTTAAGTTACCGTTAGGAGAGAGCAATGGATAAGCTGAATGTCATTTGTGTTGACGACCAACGAGAAGTATTAAGTGCGGTCGTTCAGGATTTAGAGCCACTCAACCAATGGCTCACGGTGTTAGATTGTGAATCTGGTGAGGAAGTGCTGGAGCTAATGGATGAGCTTGATGCACAGGGCGAGTTTATCGCAGTCGTGGTCTCAGATCATGTTATGCCTGGAATGACAGGGGTAGAACTGTTAACCGAGATCACCAATGACCACCGATTTAAGTACACCAAGAAAGTATTGCTCACTGGACAAGCGACCCACACCGACACCATCACCGCTATCAACACCGCCGGGGTGAGTCACTATTTTGAAAAACCTTGGAGCGCAAAGGAATTGCAAGGGTGCGTGCGAAGCTTGGTGACAGAGTATCTGTTTGATACGGGACTCGATTATCAACCTTTTCATCAGCAGCTTGATCAAACCATCGTATTGAAACGACTCAGCTAGGCGCAAACAAAGCGTGAAAGTGCACAGGAAAATTGAATAACCTCGATGTTGAGGTTATGTTTATAATATTATTATAAACAGTAAGTTGAGTTGGCTATGGTTGGATATCGTCAGGTTAAAAAAGCTTCGTCGCGCTTCGCGGTGTATGTCATCCCGCCTCTGTTGATTTTTGTTGCCTCAGTCTACTTTGCTACGCAAAAAATTCACCAAACCTTGCAAGATATCGGTGACCATTACATGGTCACCTATGAGCGCATCATCAACGGTATTCTTGATGAAAACCGCGCCGCACTCATCGCGCCCAATCTCTGTCATGTTATTCAGCAAAACATGCGCTTTGAACGTGAGGTGGAAGAGCAGCAAACCCTCCGCAATGGCCAAGTGATCTGCTCATCATTGAGCAACACCAGTGCGTTGTTTCCGCTGACCGAACCGGTGGAAAATCAGACCATTGAGGTGGTGCCGCTCCCTAACTCTGTGGATGTCTCACTAGCGGTGATTAATTCACGTGTGATTGATGGAGAGATCTACCACGCAGTGTCGCTGGTGGATAGAGATTTTATGCGGGCACGTTTGGGCTATCTGACGGAGCCGAACATCAATACGGCTGTGTTAATCGTAAACGGCAAAGTTGCTCCTGCTGGTGCGAGCATCCCAAACAGTTGGTTCGTGTATTCGATTGAGTCCAGTCAATTTGGCCATCGAATACTCGTCGAGGCGAGCAGCGAGTTAATTCGACAGACCACGCTGTATTACGTGAGTCTCGCAGTACTGGCGTTAATCGTGCTTTATATCGCGGTGTTTTTACTTAGAATTCAGCTGAGCGCAGAGCGGAGCATGTACGCAGAAATTAAGCTCGCACTGCGTCGCAATGAGTTTGTGCTCCATTATCAGCCGCAAGTGGATGCGGCGTGTGGTCGAACGGTCGGGGTGGAAGCGTTGGTGCGTTGGCAGCATCCCACTCGAGGTTTGATCTATCCGGATGTGTTTATTCCCGTGATGGAGGAGTTTGACTTAATCAATGAGTTGACCGATGTGGTGGTCAAGCAAGCATGGAATGATTGGTGCGATCGCCACTTTGATGCGCCGTTCCACTTAGGGATCAATTTCCCGCCGGGTTACTTTGCCTCAGCGGAGAAGCAACTATTTTTGGTGAATCATCACGACCAGTTCGCAAAGCGCAACATTGTATTAGGTTTAGAGGTGACCGAGCGTCAATTGCTTGATGGTCAAGCCCGAGAGGGCATAGCAAAATTGCGCGAAAAAGGCCTCGAAGTGTTGATTGATGATTTTGGCACCGGACAAACCTCACTCGCGGTGTTAGAGCAGACCAAAATCGATGTGCTTAAAATTGACAAGTGCTTTGTTGATACCATCGGCGTCGACAGCGTGAGCGCACCAGTGCTTAACGCCATCATTAATCTAGCCAAAGCGCTCAACCTGACCATGATCGCCGAAGGGGTTGAGTACGCGGAACAAGCCGATTACCTTCTCTCACAAGGGGTCAACTTGCACCAAGGCTACCTGTACAGTAAACCGGCGCCGCTTGGGCAGTTAGATCTATAGTTGTGGCGTGGTTGAATGGATGTAGTGCGTCTAACTCAGCTAGGAGGCAAAACCAAGTGCACAAAATTGTCAGACGCTACGGTTTGCATCTCGGTATGGATGTCGCGTTTAGTGACGAAGAGAGTGCTCTGTATATTAATATTGGTAGTGGGTTTTAGGGAATAGCAAAGTCCCCCGTTACATGGCGTGACGGGGGGCTAAACTCAGTGAATCAAACCGAATGCTCGGGGCAGGGCCAAACTGATGTCTGGGACAAAGGTGATGAGCAGGAGAGTGATGATCAATACTGCGCAAAAAGGCAAAACTGCACGTATTACGCTCTCTATCCTTGCGCCGCTGACACTGCAGCCGACGAATAGCGCTGTCCCTACTGGGGGCGTCGCTATCCCGATGCATAGGTTGAAGATGATCATCATCGCAAAGTGAATCGGGTGCATACCGAGTTGAGTTGCGATGGGCATAAATATTGGCGTGAAGATAAGCACGGCAGGGGTTAAGTCCATAAACATCCCGACGATGAGCAAAATCACGTTCATTAAAATGAAGATAATAATCGGGTTGTCTGAAATCGATAGCATCCATTCACTGATGAGGTTAGGCAAACCGGTGAAGGCCATCGCCCAAGACATAATTGTTGATGCACCAATCAAGAACAGCATAATCCCTGTGATTTCAGCCGTTTCCACACAGATGGTTTTTAGCTCTTTAACGCCGAGAGTGCGATAACATAATGACAAGAAAAACGAATACAAAACGGCGATACACGCGCCTTCAGTGGCAGTAAAGATCCCCCCTATAATCCCTCCAATGACGACCACGACCAACCCCAAGCTCGGTATTGCCCGCCAGGTAATGGTGAGAATTTCTCTCGCTGTTTTGGGTTGCGATAAGGTTCGATAGCCTTTTTTCTTGGCAATAAAGTAGGCAACAACCATACAGCTGAGGCCCATTAAAATGCCAGGCACATAACCGGCGATAAACAGCGCCGCGATGGATGTACCACCACTGACGACAGAGAAGACGATCAATGAATTACTGGGTGGAATTAATAAGCCTGATGGACACGACGCTACATTCACTGCGGTAGCGAACGATTTGTCGTAGCCTTCCTTTTCCAGCTCTGGTTCTAGTGTTTTTCCTACCGCTGCCGCCGCGGCGACCGCTGAGCCGGAAACCGAGCCAAACAACATATTGGCAATCACATTCACATGTGACAACGAGCCGGGCATTTTTCCAACCAAGAGTTTTGCGAACTCGACCAACCGGTTGGCTATTCCCCCTCGATTCATGATGTTCCCTGCCAAAATGAAAAAAGGAATGGCAAGCAAGCTGAAGCTATCAATGCCAGTCACAATCTTTTGACCTGCGGTCATGAAGGCCACGTGAGGAGGAAGGATAGTACACATGATCACCAGTGAGGACATTGCGATGGCGATCGCAATCGGAATACTGAAGCTGATCATGACGATAAAGAGGCATAAAAGCCAAAAACCTACAGAGATATCCATATCATTACCCTTGAATGCGTCGCTCTTGTTGGTTGAAGAGCAGTAAGGTGTTGAGAAGAAGGTAAACCAGCATTAACGCTCCTGAGAGCGGCAAAATGAAATAGACATAAGCCATCGGGATCTGTAGCGCAGGCGAAAACTGCAGCATCGTCCGACCAATGAGCTGGCTGCCACCTTTGATCATGGCAAGATAGATAAAGGCACACGACACCAAGTTGATGAGTAGATGGCAGTATTTTTGGTATTTAGGACCCACTGAACCGACAAAAAGGGTGATGGCCAGATGGCCATTTTTACCGAACAGATAACTGGCACCCAGCAGACCGAACCATATCATGGTGTACCGGGCAAGCTCATCAGTAAAAGAACTGGGATCGTTAAGTACGTAGCGACTAAACACCTGCCAAGTCACAGTAATGACAAGACTAATAATGGCCACGCCACACAGTATGAGTATCACTTTATCGAGCGTCGTTTTTAACGTGTTAAGAGCAGAAACCATTGAAACTCCTATTTACAATGATTCAAAGTTGCAGCCCCACCGCGATGGTGGGGCTTGTTACTTTAAGGGGAAATCAGAGCTTTTGGATGGCTTCAATGTAGGTGCCTAAGACAGGGTCTTGCTTGGCACTGTCTAACATCGGTGCGACTTTTTCGCGGAACTTGTCTTTGTCGACCTCAACAAATTTTACGTCCAATGTTTCGGCTAATTTCTTGTTCTTACTGTCGATATCAGCCCAGATCTTAATTTCTTCTTCCATCGATTCGGCGGCAGCTTCGCGGACTATGGCTTTCTGAGCGTCATTGAGGCTACTCCATGTCACTTCTGAAATCATGATGAGATCAGGCGTCATCATATGTTGATCCATGGAATAGTATTTCGCGACTTCAGAGTGTTTCATTTCGACTAAGCTGGAAATGTTGTTCTCTGCGGCATCAATTACGCCTTGCTGAAGCGCGGTATACACTTCCGTAAACGGAACGGGCGTCGCGCGTGCACCGAGCAGTCTCACCATTTCCATCATGGTTGGAGATTCTGGAACACGGACTTTGAGGCCAGCAAGATCGTCGGGGGTTTGAATGGGTTTCGAGCTGTAGAAACTGCGTGAACCAGAATCATACAGTGTGAGCCCGATGAACCCTTTTCCTTCGCTAGACTGGAGAAGTTGCTGTGCTGTCTCACTGCGCATAAAGGTATGCATATGGTCTGCATCACGGAACAAGAATGGGATAGAGATCGCTTTGTAAGTGGGTTCAAACGATTCAGCCAACGATCCGTTGATTTTCGCCATATCGATGGCGCCTGTCACGACTTGCTCTGCTTGATCGCGCTCTGACCCAAGCATGCCATTAGGAAAGATTTTCACGTCCATTTCGCCATTGGATTTTTCTTTCACTTTCGCCGCAAAGATTTCCATCCCTGCATGGGCAGCGCTCTCTAGGTTCATCGCGTGACCTAATGTTAGCGTTCGAGCTTGCGCACCGAAAGCCAAGATCATCGAGGCGGCAGCCACCGTCAGAATCGTCTGTTTCATGTTGTCATCCTTTTTATTTTGGTCGGTAGAGTGAAGCGTCTTTCAAACTTCCTCATCAGTATTTTCTTGAATTATTTGTAATACAATGACACAAAAGTTTATATGTGCGGCAAGCCAGCATAATTGAGTGGAATTTAAACTGAATTGTGATTTTACTCATATTAATTGTTGCTAAAATCACCATTTTTGGACTTTGTTTTTACTTTAATGCGTAATTTAGGCTGATTTGGTGGCATTTTGATCTGCGTGGCAAAATGCAACTTTATACTGTGAGTTGCATTGGTTTTTTAGTTCTTGGTTATTTTTGAATGAAAATTGATCGATAGCATGTAGGACAATAACACAAAAAGGAGTATCAAAATGAAACAAATGTTAGTGGCAACATCGCTACTTCTGTCCTTACCGACGTTTGCTGATGTGGCCAATAATGGTGTGAACTATCCCGTCCCTGCAGACAAGTTCGACATGCGCCACTGGAAGATCACCATTCCTTCAGACATTAACCAAGATGGCCGAGTCGATGAGATTGAGGGGGTCGCGATGATGAGTTATTCACACTCGGATTTTTTCTATCTCGATAGCCAAGGGCATTTGGTGTTTGAAGTGCACAATAAAGCCATCACCACCAAAAATTCCAAAAATGCTCGTTCGGAGTTGCGCCAAATGGCAAGAGGCGCGAACTTTGCCATCGGAACGCATGATCCTTTAAACAACTGGGCATTGTCGAGCCATCCAGACGCCGAATCATTCAGTGCTATTGGCGGTAAACTCGAAGCGACGCTCAAGGTTAATCATGTCTCTCTTCATGCTAAGTATCCAAATAAGTATCCCGCCTATTCTGTGGTAGTCGGGCAGATTCACGCTGAAAAAGACAACGATCAAATCAAAGCCAAGACAGGTTTTGGTCACGGAAACGAACCGATCAAAATTTTCTACAAGAAGTTTCCAAATCATAAAATGGGTTCAGTATTCTGGAACTATGAACGAAATTTAGCCAAAGACGATCCAAATAGAGAAGACATCGCCTACCCAGTCTGGGGTAACACTTGGGAAAATGATGCCGAGCCTGGTGAAGCGGGCATCGCCTTGGGTGAGTCATTCAGTTATCAAATTGAAGTCAACGGAACCACCATGTCTCTAACGTTTGAAACGGACCGTCATGACACCGTGACTTATGAGATTGATTTGAGTAAGGGGATTGATGATAAGGATTCACCGTACGGCTACGCCAAAGACGCGTTCTACTTTAAAGCAGGCGCCTATGGTCAATGTAGCGTTCAGGACAGTCACCCAATATGGGGGCCGGGTTGCGAGGGCACGGGTGATTTTGCCGTGGACAAACTCAACGGTGATTACAACAGCGTGACCTTCACAGAGTTAAAACTGAATGGCCAATAAGCTTAATAGACAGCGCTTCGATAGGTAAGAGTTCGCCGTGCTCAGTCACGAGTGCCACTCATTCGCGTCTCAGACGGCGACTCTCCAAACAATTGACGGTAGCTACGGCCAAATTCTCCCATATGATAAAAGCCAAAGCGAAAAGCGATGTCTGAAATCGAACCATCCTCGAATGGCGCCTGTAGGGCACGCCTTACTTGATTGAGCCTGACGCGCTTGATGTACTGTTTGGGTGACACCTGGCAATAGTGCTCGAAGGCGTATTGTAACGTTCTTCGGCTGACATGTGTCGCTTGGCAGAGATCACTGACGGTGATGGGGCGATGAGAGGGCGCTTGAGTGACGTAGTCGATGGCGCTCTGGATAAGACGTTGTTGCTGAGGGGCCGCCACCCGAGGGGGTGGCGCAGAGCTGCGAGATAGTAATTCGCTAATGAAATCACACAATAATCGCTGATGAGTGCGCGCTGACCATACATGCCTTTCTGGATTGAGCAGGACACTGAGGTAACGTCTGAGGAGATTGGCGGATGACTCGTCTGTGATTCCAAGTAATGCGGGGTTGAGACCGGAACCTTGATGGTCGGTTTCACACAGTACATGATCAAGCACTGACTGGTCAGCGACGATACCGTAGATGGCATAATCTCGCGGTGTGACGAGTTCAAACTCGCTGTTGCTATCACGCACGAGAATATCAGAAGCATTCATTGGCCGCTGGTTGACAGTAATCGCACTAGCCTCAACGCTGAGACCTAGCCATATCCCTTCTTCAATCGAGCATTGCTGACGAAGTGAACGATTGCTGTCTTCACGAAACACATGCAGATGACGAAACCGTCGCTCTTGTATCATCCCACTAAAATTCCCCTCGCTGAGTTGATCATACTCTTGATGCCAGTTAATCAATTGGCCTGCTTGCTGATTTGCATCATTACAGTGACGAGTGCACAAGTTTGGTTCACTGGTTGGGGTATCGAGATCCATCCTGTAATACTCCTAATCTCCACTTTGCGCCATTGTGGGGCGCCCATCATTAACTCATTGAATAAAAAGGGGTTAAAGATTGCCAATTCTTGATAGTTGATTGGAACAGTTTTCGCTTCATTCCTCTTAAACACACGCTTAAAGAGTTCATTCTCTTACTGGGAATGATGAAGAGAGCAAGAACTGCACCAATAGCCAAAAAGAGGTAATGGATGGCGATTTATCGACGGCAGCAAGGAACGACAGTATATACCTTTGCTTCACTGACGGAACTGATGGCCAAAGCGACACCTGAGCGATCAGGCGATCGTTTGGCTGGCGTGGCAGCAGAATCCGCCACCGAGCGCGCAATTGCGCAAATGACGCTGGCGGACTTGCCACTGAGCACATTTCTCGATGATCTTCTTATTCCTTATGAGGACGACGAAATCACGCGTTTGATCATCGATACACACGACCGTGAGGCGTTCAAGTTGCTCGCTCACCTGACGGTGGGTGGCTTGAGAGACTGGTTGTTGAGTGATAAAGCCGATAGCCACACTTTGACCGCCATTCGGCCTGGCCTAACCCCTGAAATGGTCGCGGCAGTGAGCAAAATCATGCGCAATCAAGATTTGATTCTCGTCGCGAAGAAGTGTGAGGTGGTGACGGCGTTTCGCAACACGATCGGCTTACCCCAACGTCTATCCACACGCCTTCAGCCCAACCATCCCACAGATTCACTCAACGGGATCGCCGCGACCATTTTCGATGGCTTGATGTATGGCAATGGCGATGCGGTGATCGGTATCAATCCGGCGACAGACAACGTGCCGCAAGCGGTTAAATTGATGACCCTCATGGATGATGTTATTCAACATTACGCGATTCCTACTCAATCCTGTGTTCTGACCCATGTGACCAACACCATCGAAGCGATTGAGATGGGCGCGCCGGTTGATTTGGTTTTTCAATCTATCGGCGGCACGCAGGGTACCAATGACACGTTTGGTATTAACCTCAATATTCTTAAAGAGGCTCAAGATGCCGCACTCTCGCTAAAGCGAGGCACAGTGGGCAACAATGTCATGTATTTTGAGACAGGCCAGGGCACGGCGCTGTCGGCCAATGCCTTTCATGGTGTCGATCAGCAGACTTGCGAGACGCGCGCCTACGCAGTGGCCCGTCATTTTGATCCGCTGCTGGTGAATACCGTGGTGGGTTTTATCGGTCCTGAGTACCTGTTCGATGGGAAGCAAATCATTCGCGCCGGATTAGAAGATCACTTTTGCGGCAAGCTGCTCGGGCTGCCGATGGGTTGCGACATCTGTTACACCAACCATGCTTACGCGGATCAAAACGACATGGATAACTTGCTGACGCTACTCGGTGTGGCTGAGTGCTCCTTCATCATGGGGATCCCTGGCTCTGATGACATCATGCTTAACTATCAAACGACTTCTTTTCACGATGCGCTTTATGCGCGAAAAGTGCTCGGACTAAAGCCCGCACCAGAGTTTGAACGTTGGTTAATGGAGATGCAGATCTTTGAAGATGTCAGCGGTGTGCGCCTCAGTAATCAAGTCGCGAAGTCGTTTTCCAACGCAATGAATCGAATCCAGGGAGCGTAGTTGATGGGTAAAGTGATCAGATTTGAGTCTCATCCTGCTCGAGAAAGTGTGGTCGAGAATCCGTGGCAGAAACTGAAAGATTTCACCTCCGCACGCATTGCACTCGGCCGCTGCGGGAGTAGTGTGCCGACCAACGAATGGCTGTCGTTTAGTTTTGACCATGCCAAGGCGATGGATGCGGTGCATTGCGCGCTCGACATTAACAAACTGGCGCAGGACATTACTCAATCAAGCGTAATGACTTCCCAGATAGGACGCGAGCCCATTGTGGCGAAATCAAAAGCCAACGACCGCTTCGAATATTTGCAAAGGCCCGACTTTGGCCGTGAACTGAGCAAAGAGAGCATGGAGGTGATCGCGCAGCATCGACATGACCAACACGCTTATGACTTGGCCTTCGTTGTGGCCGATGGCCTTTCATCGGTAGCGATTCAGCGACATGCAGTGCCACTGCTGGAGGCTCTGCTTGTGAGACTCACCAGCCAACACAACGCGCCTTGGCGCATCGCCCCCATCACGATTGTTGAGCAGGGAAGAGTGGCAGTCGGTGACGATGTAGCCCAGTGCCTCAATGCCAATATGGTTGTCGTTCTGATTGGTGAGCGCCCAGGGCTCACTTCGCCAGATAGCATGGGGATGTACCTCACCTGGGGCGCCAAGCGAGGCAGTAAAGACTCTGAGCGAAACTGCATCTCTAACATTCGACCGCAAGGTTTGAACTATTCCGACGCTGCTTTTCGCGCCAGTTATCTTCTTGAAGAAGCGCGTTCGCTCAAGCTGACAGGCGTTAATCTCAAAGATCGATCCAGTATGGATGAGCAGCAAGATGGCCTGACGCTCGGCGAGCAACACCAATCAAACTTTCTAATTTCAAAACAGTAAAGGGAATCACTATGTCTAAACATCAAGAATACCTTGCCAAACGGCAACTGAAACGAGGCACTGCCGGTTGGGTGCTATTAGCAGGACTAGGGGTCTCGTATGTGATCTCGGGAGATTTCGCAGGGTGGAACTTTGGTATTGCCCAAGCGGGTTGGGGCGGATTTCTGATTGCCGCCGTCGCGATGGCAGTCATGTATTTAACCTTGGTTCTCTCTTTAGCGGAAATGTCTGCCGCGATTCCAGCCGCAGGCGGTGGCTACAGTTTTGCACGACAAGCCATGGGCCCAACAGGTGGGTTTATCACCGGGCTTGCCGTCTTGATTGAGTACGCGTTGGCACCAGCAGCCATTGTTATTTTCATTGGGTCTGCCGTCAATGAGCTGATCGGGATTGATGGGCCTTGGGTCTATGCACTCTTTTATGCGGCGTTTATCGCTGTGCACCTAGCGGGTGTTGGGGAAGCGCTCAAAGTGATGATGGTGATCAGCGGTCTTGCTGTGTTCGCCATCCTGTTGACCGCCGCGGTGCTTATTGGCCATTTTGACGCCAGCAATCTATTCGATATTGCGCCTGCGAGCGCGCAAGCAACAGAGGCACTGCCTTATGGGTGGTATGGTGTTTGGGCCGCGTTGCCATTTGCGATGTGGCTGTTTCTGGCAGTAGAAGGGGTGCCACTGGCTGCTGAAGAAGCTAAAGATCCCGCGAAAGATGTACCTAAAGGCATCATAGGTGCGATGTTATTTCTGCTGTTTACTGCGGCGTTAGTTGTGCTTTTGCTGGCGGGCGCAGTAGGCTCAAACGTGATTGGTAGCAGTGCAGTTCCGCTGGTAGATGCACTTAAACTGACAGGTAATCCGACGATAGCCACTATTGTCAACGTCTTAGGGCTTGCCGGTTTGGTCGCGTCTTTCTTTTCGATCATTTATGGATACAGTCGTCTGGTGTTTGCTTTGTCCAGAGCCGGTTATTTACCGAAGAGCTTGTCACTGACGAGCAAAAATAAAGTCCCTTCTCGCGCGTTAATCTTCCCTGGTATCTTTGGTTTTGTGGTGTCATTAACCGGAGAGGGCGATTTGATCCTCGCCATGGCGGTAGTGGGTGCGACCGTGTCCTATGCGTTGATGGCACTGAGTCATATTCTGCTTAGAGTCAAACAGCCCGAATTGCCAAGACCATACAAAACACCGGGCGGTGTGGTCACATCGGCGATCTGTTTGGTGTTATCGCTGATTGCTATGACAGGGGTGTACGCGTTTGATCCCTCGGCCTTTATGATGACACTTGGCTTGTTCGTGATTGGTGGTGCTTACTATGGTCTATATAGCCGCAATAACTTAGTGGCGGGTACCGCAGAAGAAGAGTTCGCCATGCTCTCGATTGCTGAACAAGAGCTTGAATCTACCGCCTCTTGAGTAAACAGTTTCGATACCATGCAAGCCAAGCGGATTTAGCTTGGCTTTTTTACGTCTGGCGATGTGGGCTATTGCGTTGGCTACAGCAACGAGGGGGAGCCTTCTATATTTCATGGACACCGAAATTGAGTCCTACAACTTTCAGTTTGGACTCCGTTTTGGTCACCAAACAATTTTTACTTAGCCACCATTTTGGACACCAGATGGACACCGAGCGTTATTGAGTATTAAGTTGATTGTTGTAGGTGAATAAAAAATGAATGTGTATGCACTTAGTAATTACGGGAGTAGGGTAAGAATTTAGGATTTAATCAACACAAAATTACAGTGATTAAAAACAACAAAGCCCGCATGATGCGGGCTTTGTGCTTGTTCTATAAGAACGAATTTGGTGGGTCCGGGCGAACTCGAATCGCCGACCCCTACCATGTCAAGGTAGTACTCTAACCAACTGAGCTACGGACCCAAATTCTTGTTCCACTGAACTTGATTCAGAAAGGAATGGTGCGTCCGAGTGAACTCGAATCACCGACCCCCACCATGTCAAGGTGGTGCTCTAACCAACTGAGCTACGGACGCATTCCCTTGGAACGCCGAGAATATTAACCAGTCTTAATTCCCTGTGCAAGCCTAATTTCAATGATTTGAGTGCGTTTGCTTTATATCTAATCGAATTGGCGCCGTTTTAGACGCCGTTGGCGGTAAAGTGTGCATTGGGTCACGTGTTAGCGGCCTCGGCCGTTAAACATTACGCTCACGGTTTTGGTCATGATTGCCATATCCATTAGTAACCAAGACTTCACTGACGACAAAGAGAGTGCGTAGCTGTGGTCGAATCCGACTTTGCGGCGTACATCGTCGATGCAGGAGTCGTAACCTTGGTTCACTTGCGCAAGACCTGTGATGCCGGGCATAACGCCATAGGTGCGATCGGCAAAGTAGGGAATGGCGGTCTCCAATTTTTGATAAAAGACTGGGCGTTCTGGGCGCGGGCCAATCAGTGACATTTCACCTTTGATGACATTAAGCAGCTGCGGGATCTCATCAAGGCGGGTTTTTCTAAGGAAACGGCCGACAGGAGTGATGCGTGGATCGTTGTCGGTGGCCCAGACGGCGCCGCTGACTTTTTCTGCGTCTTGATACATGGTACGAAATTTAATGATTTCGAACAGCGCCATTCGATCGGGGCTGGATTGACCTACTCGCAACTGTTTGTAGAGCACCGGGCCGGGGGAGGTGAGCTTGACAGCGAGGGCGACCAGCACAAAAATGGGCGCAGATAAGATCAGGCCAATCAGGGCAACGGTAACGTCGAACGCGCGTTTAGAATGTTTAATCGTAGTGTAAGCAGACATAATGAACTCCTGTTACTGGTTTTGACCAGTCCAACCTTTGGCGCCGACGCCACATAGATAGCGCAGACCACCGACAAAATTTGCGTAATGACCCATCACCACATACAACATCACTTTGCACACCTTGTGTCGAAAGAGGATGGGGAACAAGTAACTCAACACAGCGGTTGTGTATAAGAGGCATTGCACGAACAGTGCCAAACTAAACAGCGGGTAGCTTGCAAGCAGCAAAGCCGTAACAAAACAGACAATCAATAGATACGGCGTGGCGAGTCTGAGCCCTTTGCCAGAGAGAAAAGCAAAAGCAACCCCGCGGTATTTGGGTAAGAGCATGTCCGCTAACTGTATGACTTGCTGCATGTTTCCTGCTGAGATGCGCAGGCGACGTTTGAAATCACTGTCTGGGTTAGTGGGTTCGAGTTCGAGCGCGACGAGCTCAGGCTCATAGACCGCTTGGTAGCCTTTTTTCACAATGCGCATCGGCAAAATGAAATCGTCGTTGATGGTATTCTCATCGAGAGAATCAAAAAGAGAAGTGCGAAAGAGATAAAACGCGCCATGTGCGCCTAAAGTCGAACCTAAGCTGACCTCTTGCTGTTTGACTTTGGTCTGATACTGCCAATAACGGTTTTCGCCTTGATGCTGGCTGCCAAACAGCTGGTAGTGACCATTGACCACGCCAACCTGACGGTTTTGGAAATGAGTATTAGCAAGTATCAGCGCATCCACTGAGATGATGGCTGAGACATCACTGAGCGCGGTGAGTTGCGTAGTCACCAAAGGAATCTGCTCATTCAGCACCGCGACTTTACCGCGGTTAGTGGCAAAATTCTTGATTTCGAAGTGGGTATCGGCGCAGATGGCCTCTTGCACCGTTTGCTGCGCGATATGCACGGTGTCATCAGTGCAGCCGTCACACAGAATCATCACTTGGTATTTGTGCTTGGGGTAATCTAAACAGGCTAGGTTACGAATTTTTTCTGCAATCCAAGCTTGTTCATTGTAAGCGGGAACCAAAATGGTGATGGAAGCACATTGATCATCCTCTTTCTGCGCTTTAAAACCACGATTGGCATGGCGCGGCGCGTTGACGGGATGGTTTTTCGCATACCACGCCAATAGAAGTGGATAGCCAATATGATGGTAAATCACCAAACTGGCGGACAGGGCAAATAGCGCCATTAATATCGTATCGCTCATGCGCATGCCTCCCTAGTAAGCATTTGATAGGCTTTGATCATCTCGCGTATCTCAAATTGTCTTTCAACAAACGGGCGCGGTGAGTGGGGTAGTGCTCGGCGCTCTAGCGCCAAAATGGCTTCGCTGAGGGCGGTGACGTTGTCTGGTTCAATTAGCAGGCTAGATTGTGGACACAAGGTGTCCGCAGTGCCACCAACATCGGTCGCGACAGTAGCAATGCCACACGCTTGCGCTTCCAGTGTCGCGAGAGGAAACCCTTCAAAGCGCGAAGGTTGAACAAACACGTCTAAGCATGGGTAAAAGTGTGCGGTATCTTCTACCAATCCAAGGAGAGTGAGCCGAGACTCGACGCCTAGCTCGCGGGCGAGCGCAATCAATGACTCACGCTCACTGCCTCTACCTGCGATGACGAGATGGTAGTGGCTTGGCAGTGTTGCCAGTGCACGTATCGCGACATCGTGACCTTTGACGTTTTCTAAGCGGCCCGCACAGCCAATGAGCCTTTTATCGGTCGGTAAACCGAGCGCTTGTCGAGCCAGTGGCTTTGCGGCCGGTTTAAAGCGGGTGCAATCAATCCCGTTATGAATCACGGTGGAGCGAGAGTAGCCAAAGTGGCCGTCGATCACCCCTTTGACATGCTGCGCATCGGCCACCAGCCACGGCTTAGCGAAAGAGAGCGCAGCGCCCTGTACCCAGCGTGACTTGCTGTTTTCAAGGTGCCATGCGTCGTGCTCAGTATGAATTCGATGTTTCACTCCCGCCAATCGCGCTGCGACACTGGCGTAAAGCAGTGGACCAATATGATGGGTATGCACCACATCTGGCTGCATGATTCGAAATAGACGGTAGAGCGTGCTCCATGTCTTTAACTCCACCCCCGGCCCTTTGCCAAGAAACAGCAGTTTGTCTTGAATCTCTGCGAGCGCTGGCCAGGCGTCAATCGCTTGTTGAAGCTGACCTTCAAGGCTGATGATGAGCACTTTACGTTCTGGAGACGCGAGCTTGGCCATGTTAATCGCCAATGTCTCTATCCCGCCGGGGGTGAGATGTTGAACAACATGAAAGGTAAGTTTACGTTGTGTGGTCATGGGCACCTCATACTGATGATCGTTCCGTGTTGGTTACTATGGAATAGCAGTATGTGTGCCGACTTTTATTTGTTTATATTTCAGTAGGTTAAAATATTTTCCTATTTTGACACACGGCCATTGTCAATTTGAAATTCGTTATAGTTTGCGATCTTAGGAATAGAGGTGATGACGGGGCTGCCGGTGATCGCTTGAATCTCTTGACGGGTGCGAATGGAGGTGTCAAACAGTTCAATAAACGTCGCAATACCGCAACCTAGGCCGATGCCTGCGAATAACCCTGCGATGATAAATACGATAGTGGGGAGGTTATTGGGTGTGGTCGGTGTGTAGGGCAAATCAATGATTTTGACCCGTTTGTTTTGCTCAAACATACCGAGCGATCCGGTGAGCTGCGCCATTTCATAGCGCTGCAATAACTCGTCATAGAGCTGCTGCTTGTTGGCGACATCGCGCTGTAGGCGAAACATCTCACGCGCGTTATCACCAAATTGATTGGCTTGCTGTTCAAGATCGGCAATGATTACTTCAAGACTCTTTGTTTCTTCACTGAGTGACTCGTAGCGCCCACGTTCCACTTGCAGGCTTTGCAGTTGGGTGACTAATAAGGGCTGCATGCGGCGGATATCATCCAAATCTGTACTGCTGGCGATGTCCCACAATTGATCGCTCGAGACGGCGTTTTGTTTGACCGACAGGAGCGCCTCGCGCTCGCTTTCAAGGCGCTGCAGTTCGCGCTCTTTGCCTTTCACTGCGCTGTGGTTATCGGTGTATTTCGCTTTCAGTAGTGTCAGTTCGCTGCGGATCTCTATGATTTGATCCTCAATTTTGCCAACTACAGGATTGGTTTTTGACAGCTGCTCATCCAACGAACCTAAGCTGCGTTTTACCCCGGACAGCTCCGCTTGTTTTTCTGCCAAACTTTGCTTGAGCGATGCCAGTCTACCTAGGGCTTGGCTTTGCATTTCAGGGGTGACGGAGGCGTATTGGTTGCGAAACTTGGCCAGTTTGAGTTCGGCGTCATCGAGTTCTTGGCGACGTTTGTCAATGTGCATGGCGAGGAAGTTGGCTGAATCTTCGATGCTTGAGCGCTCAGGTGCCAACAGCTGTTCAATAAACTGATCGCTGATGGACTCTAACAGCTCTTTCATCCCGCTTGGCGAACTTGCGGTAAAGGTGATCTGCAAGAAATCTTTGCCAGGCTGCGTCACGCTGAGACTCTCTGCCAGTTTGTTGATAATAAACTCTGCCTCTTGGGGTGAGGTGTTGTCGTCAATCAACTGATGCTTGGTCGCCACTGCGGTTAACACATGGCGGCTTTTAAGCAAGGTGCTTAAGGCCGTAAGTCGTTCTTTGATCATCGACGAGACGGCTAAATCCTCCAAAAACGGATTCATTTTGGCGGTCTCTTGGATCAGCATACTGGTGTGCGAGGTGTATTTGACGGGGGCAAGGTGGCTGACTGCTAGCCCAACAAACGGCATGATCAGAATAGGCACAACGATGACGTAGCGCTGCCGCCACGCCCCGTTTAGTATCTGCATTAACCGCAGTTTAAGCTCATTCATAGCGCCTCCAGCAGCGTTGCGACTTCCTTGCCTCTTGCTTGCCAGCTCTCTTCGCGCAGATTAGCCGCTGGCTTGTGGGTGCGTTGTGTTTCTATCTCTCTGAGCGCGCGAGAAAAACATTCGACACCGTCTATTAAATGTAGATGATTTTTGTAATTCAAGGCGGCAGGAAAACGACTTGAGATCACAGGTTTACCCGCGGCGAGGTATTCACGCAGCTTCAATGGGTTACATGCCGCGATTTGTTCATTATGAACAAAAGGCAGCAATCCAACCGACCAGTGCTGGCTATATTGCGGCAATTCATGGTGCGCTTTGGGGCCGAGATAGTGGACGTTATCGCGCTTTGGTAGCGGGTTATGGCTGAGTTCTTGCGGTCCGATGAAGACGAAATGCCACTCTGGATGACGCGCAGAGACGGCGTCAATCAAGGGGTAATCGAGCCAATTGGAGAGGCTGCCATAAAAACCAGCGATCGGTTTTCCGTCATTGGGTAGATCCTGGGCTCTCTCGGTGAATGACTCAAACAGTTCGAGGTCAACACCATGCGGTAAGTAGTGGGTTTTACTGGCGGGAAATCGCGTCAGTAGGGCAGCGGCGGAGGTGAGGATCAAATTCGCACGATCGACCAGTGTCGCTTCGTGCTGGGCGACGCAGGTGTGATCTACTCCCGCCAAAGAGGAGAAATCATCGCCGCAATAATACACCACCGCTGACTCGCCAAGATGGCCGCATAAATCAGCCGCCGTAGGCAGAGAGGTCCAGAGAATTGGCGAGCGTAACTTGAGTTTTTGTATCCACGGTTTGAGCTGAGCAATCATCATGTCGCGCGCAACGCGTCTTGCAAGAGCAGATCGCGGCGCAGGCACGGTACGTAAATTGATCACATGAATATTTGGATGTTGACGCGTTTGATTGGCATAGCCTCCTTTGCCTCGCCCAAGCAGCTTTTGCCCGGCGCGTTTGAGATCGCTCAGAGTCCATTTGGGTTGGCGCAGGCCAATAGAGTTGACCCACAACACGCGGCGCGTTTGTGCCAATGTGCGAATGAGGTGCTGCGTGCTCGAAGGCAGGCCTGTGAAGTCTTCACCGAAAACAATCAAATCGCGCATGGGTTACTCCTTCTCTTCGCTAGAGGTTTTATCGCTAGAAGATTTGTCGCTAAAGGGTAAGGATTTGACCACTTTGGCAGGGTTGCCCGCCGCGACCACAAACGCCGGTAGTGACTTGGTGACGACGCTGCCAGCGGCCACGACGGTGCCTTGGCCGATCGTCACACTAGGGCAGACAGTGACATTGGTGCCAAGCCAGACATCGCGTTCTAAGATGATATCGCCGACGTCTTTGTCTAAATCCCCTTCGCCTAACGCGCGAAGTTTCGGATCTAACGAGTGGCCCGAATAGCCAAACAGAAAAGCACGTCCCGCAATGCGAACGTGATCGCCGATGATCACTCTGCTGCCCACGGCGATGGTGGTTTGCCAGCCGATGTCGGTGTTACTGCCCACCACCAGTGTGGGGCGTTGAGATTGAGGGCGGGCAGAAAAGGTGGTGTGGCCGCTGATGCGCGCGTCATCGGCGATATGTATCTCTAGCGCGCCTGACACATAAGGAACGCCTCCGTACAAATACAAGCGTTTACCGCATTGGTTCACCCGGCCTTTAAAAATCGGTGTGTGCCAAAGAACGCGCAGCAGTGTTTGCACTGTGAGTGAGACAGTGCGATGAGCGTGGTACATCAAACGGCACAGTGCAGTGGGAAAGGGAAGGTCACAAGCACGAATCGCTTTAAGCGTTTGGAAAGTACGTTGTTTCGAGGGGCTATCGCCATCGCGTAGCCACAGTTTGAAGGTGTTTAAATGGGTCGCCAACATAGTTGCCTCTGAAGGTGTTATGAGTGTGTACCCCTGAACACTTCACAGAGTGTGCCAAAATATAAAAACCTAAATTTCAGTGACTTACGTTTGTTCTTTGGCGGTATTCTCAATTTGAGAATAGTTTTGACTCAATTTGGCGGTGGCAATGCATATTGAGGCGAGGATATACAGCGGCCAAGTGAAGCCTTGGGTAAGGAAGGTACCCGAGACAATGGTGCCCACCAGACCGGCATAGGTGGCGAAGGTCGTTGCACGTAAATAGGTGGAACAGTCGCACTCTGGCTTATCTAAAATGGCGAGTGCGCTGCGACTGGTGAGAATCAATTTGACGATAATGCCGCAAAAGACAATCAAGCCAAGAAACCCGGTTTCAGCCAGCACGCCAAACCAAGTGCTGTGCACCGCGTGATTGACTCCATCCCAATGCGAGCTGTAGAAAAAGTAATTGGGGAAAAAGTTGTTTAAACCCACGCCCGTCAGCGGGTTGTCCAGCGCCATTTTAAACGCTGCTTCCCACGCGTAGAGCCGGCCCATGGCGGAGGCGTCGATGCCTTCCTCTGCCGCGCCGCCCGATTGACGATCTGACACACCCGCCAACGCAAACAGCACTAACATGGCGACTACGCCCAGCGTGATCAGTAAAGTTTTGGAGCGAATCATTTTTAGACCGAAGATGCCAAATACCGCCAATGACCCAAGCAGGCCGCCGCGACTCTGTGTGGCGATCACCGCCCACATGGTAAGCAGCATCGCCCCAAAGGCGAGATAGCGCAGCGGGCCAATCTCTTTGGCGGTGGCTAAACTGATGGCGAACGCCAGCGGGAACATCAACACCAGTGAAAGATCGTTCGGATCGCCAAGTACCGACCCCAAATGGCGACCTATGGTGACCCGCGTCCCCTCTACCAATCCAACCCCTGACAGTGAATTGGAAATCGCCACGATAGCAATCAGGGTTCCTGCAATAACAATCCAAATTGAAAAGTGTTTTACCGCCTCTTCATTGTCGAGCAACCACGCGACGGCGAACGTCATAATAATGATCTTCCAATAGATGTTTTTGATGTATTCAATTGCAATTCCCGGGTTCGATGAGGTCACCGCGCCAAAAACAACCAACGCCCAGAACACGCTCAGCCAAGTGAAGGCAGGGTGCCAATACATCTCTAATTTACGGGTAATGATGGCATGCCAAAGCAGTGCCGATAGCGCGCCAAGGGAGAGCAACAACGGGATTTTCAGTGAGTAGAGGGCAGGAAGCGCTTCATGGATGCGAAAAAACGAGAACAGAACAAAAAACATCACCAACCAGAAGGAAAATCGCAGCACAAACAGCAGCGCAAACGGCAAAAAGCACAGCACCACGATCACGGCTGGGTGAGGGAGAAATTGCCACAATGCAAACAGCGTCAGGCAGAGCACCGTCATGGCGCTGAGTGTCATCCATTTACTTGCAATCACCATCGTTTGGCTCCCATGCTATCAGTGAGGTGAAATGGGTTAGAGACATTGGCATATTGTCAGCGCGGCCTGCCGCATAGTTAATGCGCTGGGCTTCGTTTAAGCATAGTGCTTAGCTTGGAAATCAGCACTTTTTGCGCCACTAAGTCCTCTAAAGAGAACAGTTTGGCGAAGAGAGACAAAGCGACAAGGCCGACTACGCTCAACGCGCTGATCGCCATATACAGCCCTTGATCTTCGAGCCAAAGAGGCGTCAATACCGTCACCGCGCTCAGTATGATGACTTGGATTAGCCAAGCGAGGTGAAACGGCAGTGGGTGATGACGCTGACTTAGCGTGAGTACAAGCACAAAGCGCACAGCTTGACCAAAGCCGAGGCAGATAAGAATCGCGCCTGCGCCCATCTCGTAAAACCACACGCAGAGCAATAAGGCGGCTGTTGTCGAGATCACGTTCGAAAGCAGCAACCATCGAGATTGCTTTGCCGCCAGTAGCCCGATGTTGGTGAGTTCGGTAAGCTCTTTTAATACCATGATGATGATTGCCAAAGGCAACAGTAATGCCGCATCCTGGTAGCTAGCGGGCATCGCCACATTGATAAAGAGCTGGGCAAACACGCCAACGCACACCGCGATTAGGGTGAGGCACAGCACGCCAAGCTGAGTCATGCGCACCACGTAGCCTTGTTGACCTTTTTCCAGATGCGCAAAGCGTTTGGGCATCCACATCATATGAAACGGTTGAATCAAAATGCCCACCGCCAGCGCAAATTTAGCGGCAACCGCATAAAGACCAAGCTGATCGAGATTATTGCCCGCCGCGATAAACCAGCGCTCAGCACCACTCATACCAAACGCCACCATCGCAGACAGCATGATGGGCGTTGAATAGCGCAGGTAGCGCAGTAGTGTCGCTCTGCTTGGCAGCGATAAACGAAAGCGCAGCGATAGATGAAGAAAAAGGAATTGGCCCAATGTGCAGGTTACATTCCAGGCCACAATAGCGGTGATACTGGTGGTAAATTGCAGCAACGTAAATAGCCCGCCAAGCTGAAGGGCCACAGTGGCAAGGGTCAGTTTGACGAACAGACTCGCTTGATCGTTCAAACGCAGCCAAGCTAAACAGATGGCCAGCGGCGCTTCGTAGCTCACAGCTAAGGCGATGAGAGCAATGTGCTGTGCAGATAAATCGCTGGGTGACAAGGCAAATAGCGTCACACCCGCAAAGGCACTGAGAAGCAGAGAAATCAGAATAGTCACGCTGTAGAGTTTGCTAGCGAGACGTTTGCGAGTTTTGTGCGCCTCTTCAACAGCAATAAATCGGTAGAGGTTTTCATGCATGGCTAAGCCGACGACTAGGCTTAGAAACATGGTCACCGAACCAATCAGTTCTAACTGACCAAGCGCATTAGGGCTGAGGTATCGGGCGACAAACGGCAGGGCGATCAGCGCTGAACCTTTCATTGCGATAAGGCTGAGGGCATAAAGTGCCATCTGTGCTATCGGATTCTGCTTGGCCATAGTGACATCCTCTGTGTTGTCGCATTGATTATTTCATTGTTTACGTTTGATATTAGGGGTTACGCAGCGCTGAGCGTGTTCGCGAAGGCTTGATAGCACTGTGTTGCGGTATAGCGTTTGGCGATGCGCTGCGCGCCTTCACAACATGTAGAAAAGAGTGCCTTTTTCGTTACGGCTTGCTCGATGGCGTGGGTGAGCGCCTCAGTGTCGCCCGCTGGATATTTGATGCAGTGCTCGCCGTCGGTCAGCACTTGATCCCAGTAAGATCCATCTTGAGGGAGGATGACGCACATCCCTGCGGCGAGCGCTTCAAGAATCGAGAGACCGAAAGGCTCATTGACACTGGTCGAGACAAAGATGTTGCTCTCACGGCGCAGGGTGTCGAGGTTGTCTGGATCATGGTGCCATTCGGTGTATTTCAATAATACCGGTGCGCGCGAAACTGGCAGTGTGGTCGATGTCGGAATCAAATAGCAGATGTGGGTTGCAAAGCGGGTGCGCTGATGTGCGGTTTTGAGCGCTTGCACAAACAGATCCAAACCCTTCCATTTAAGCAGTGATGCCGCCCAAAAACATACAGGTGTCTTGTGCTGACAAGCGCTTGGCCAGTGAGACTCTTGCAAGCCATTAACAAATTCGACATAGCGCTCGCCGCTAAGGTAACACTCACTCAGTGCGTTAACCTCTTGCTGACCGAGCGCGCTTTGCAAATAGCAGCTTAACGCTTGGTTAAGGCTGGCTTTGGTCGAGGGCAAATAGTGCACCGAATCGGCTTGGGTTAAGCAGTACCCAATCGAGCGTGACAGCCCGACATTGCCGTGGATAAACTGAATCACCTCAAAACGAAAACAGGGCTTGAGCAAATAAAGCGGCATATCCAGCCCAGGACCAGACGCGCCGACCACCTGCTTGAGCTGACGAGTGGTCACGCAAATCATCGCCAAGGCAAGCATAAACCAAAGCTGACACAACCAGTAGCGCGCACCGTTGTGCTGCTTGAGCAGTGAACCGGGGATCCAGAGACGCACCACTTGCACGTCGTGGGTACGATAAAAATCCGAATTGCGCCAAAACGTTGGGTCCACGGTGGCGATAACAAAGCGCTTTGCATTGACTTTACAGGTGCCAAGGGCGACGGCGGTGGCAATTTTGGATCCGCCCTTAAAGGGAATCGGATCAAACACGAGGGCTGATGAGCGGGGTGATTTAGCCATGTTGACCTCCAAAGCTGAGTCGGTTGCTGATGGCGGTTTTGATGGGCAGTAGAGTGCGAAGCACACCCACTTTCTTCGGCTGCTTTTGCTTGATCAGCTTGCGATATACGCGCTCAATATTGGCGCACGCTACCGAGGTGTCATAATGCTCAGTGATGTGCTGATAGGCGTTTGCCACTAAGCTGTCACGCAGTGCTTCACTGTTGATCACATTGCGCATCGCATTCGCCATCGGGCCGTAGCCTTGATTCACGTAGAGGACGCCGGTTTTACCATGCTGAACAAACTCAGGAATGCCGCCTTCATAAGGCGCTACGACGGGGATCTGTGCAATGGCGGCTTCAGCGACCACAAGTCCAAACGCCTCACTTCGAGCGCCGCTGATAAAGGCGTTACACCCTTTCAACCAGCCCACGACATGGCTCTGCTCGCCCACAAAATGTACATGATCTTGTAGGTGCAGATAGTCACACTGCTGCTCTAAGTGATCGCGTTGTGGGCCATCACCAATCACAACCAGCTTCGTATTTGGATACTCAAGCACCACATGGCGAAGGGAGGTAATGATGCGATCAATGCCCTTACGGTGAATGAGTGAACCGACAGTGGCAAAAAGAAAATCGTCAGCCGCGAGGCGAAGCTCTTCACGTACATTGACTTCTGGCTGGGTTTCAAGTGCGGTGACATCAATACCGTTGTGGATAACGGAGAGCCTGCGTTTATCAAAGCCATCACGTAAGAGCGTGCGCGCCACGTATCGGCTGACGGTAATCACATGCGGCGAAAGGTGAATGGCCAGCGTCATGCGATCGCGCGCCGTGTAGGGGCAGTGAAGCTGCGTGACCAATGGCGTACCCGTCGCGCGGGAAGCGGGAATCATCCACTGACAGGGCGCGCCACTGTTGACGTGAATAAGGTCAACATTCAACTTGTGCAGCATGACGGTGGCCTTTTTGACCAATCCTGACCACGCTGAGAGATCCAAGCGCGGCTTACTCCAACCGAGTAGCAGCGGGAACTCATCCAACTGACAGCGTAGACTCATCAGCTCGACTTGTTTTGCCAGCGAAGGGTTATTGGTCCACACCATTGGGTAATAGCCGAGGCGCGCGACGTATTTGATTTGGTCGAGCAAACACTTTTCGCTGCCACGAATCCAATCACTGCCGTAATGAACAAAAAGAATACGCTTGGCCATGGGGCTTCTCCTTAGCGGTTAATGAGCATAACAACCATAGAGCAAGGAGGGTGCCAACTGTGCTTTGTGTGTAAATAATTGAATTTATTGGCTATTTATCTGCGTAGGGTGAGGTTCAGTTTAAATTCTCAAATTGACAATCACTTTGGTAGTGAGGTCCATAGTAGAGTTTGAGTAGCGTCGGCAATGCCGCGCGCAGGGAGTAGTGGCGACGAACTGTCTCTACGGCGCTGTGACGCAGAGCCTGCTCTTGCGCGTTATCAAGTGCCAGCACTTGGCACAGCGTATCGGGTAATTGGGCAGGATCACTAACGAGAAAGCCATTTTTACCGTGTTTAATCAGTCGGCTCAAATTACCGACATCCATTGCGATGACGATGATTCCCCGTGCCATCGCTTCCAGCGCTGTCATGGGCAATCCTTCAAAGCGCGAAGGAATGACCAATACGCCGATGTCGGGCCAGATTCTATTCATCTCAGCTTGATGACCATGAAAGGTAAGGTTAGCGAGTCGCGGCTGCTGGCTTTTGGCCTCTTCTGGCCCAGTACCGTAAACATCAAAATGGTGATTAGGAAGTGCTTTGGCAAGGCCGACGAAGCGATCTGGCGCTTTTTCAAAACTGAGCCGACCGACATAGGCGATTTGATGACCGACTGAAGCCGCAATACCTTGCGTGTCGATAAAGTTGTTTTGTAACTTAGAACGAAACGGGATGCGAGCGCGAATTGCATCGCTGACACAGAGTGTGTGGTGAGACATAAACGCGCTGTAGCGGTCTAGAGCATCGTAGAGCCACACTTTACCACTGGGCACTTCGCCAGCATGGTAGGTGGAGAGTTGACGCACGCCCGTGATTAACCTCGCCACTTTCCCCATTAAACTTGCTTTGTAGCCGTGGCAATGCACGCACTGCGGTGCGTTCTGTTTTACTCTTTCAATTAAGGCAAACAGGGGCGACTGACCGCTGTCTGAGAGACAGTCGACGTCGACACCTATATCACGAAGTTTTTGTTCGAGTGGGCTGGCTGAACCATAGCGTCTGACCAAGAACACGCGAACCGGTACGTGATTGCGGATAAGTCCGGTCGCCAGCTGCAAGACATGGGTTTCGATGCCGCCGTAGGTGAGTGAATCGATCATCAACCAGACGGTTTTAGGTGAGCTCTTGCTGCTCATCATTTTCCCATGCCTGCTTTTTGCGATAGACGGTCGAAGGGCTCAACTCCAACAAAACAGCGGCATTGAGCACGTTGCCATCACAATACTCAATCGCTTGCTGAATGGCTTCTCGCTCGATTTGCCACATGGGCCGGATGGAGATTGGTTTATCTTCAACATGAGTGATAGGCTCGTCAGCGCTTTGTGCGGCGACGCCGAGTTCTGGCTGAGGTGAGGGCGGCACAGTTTGCGTGGCGGCAGGGCTAGAGACATGCACGGGCGTGGCAACTCGTGCGGCGGTTTTACCGCGGGTAATTTGCTCTGGCAAATGATCGTATTGCAATTGGGTATCGTCATTGAGCACGACAATGTTACGCATGATGTTTTGCAATTGACGCACATTGCCCGGCCACGCGTAGCGCTTGAGCGCCGTTTCGGCTTCTCGGCGAATAGAGGTGAATTTTTTGCCGTCTTCTTTGGCATAGAGGGTGAGAAAATGTTTGGCGAGCGTGACAATATCGTTGCCTCGTTCGCGCAGCGGCGGCATTTCAATCGGCACGACATGGACACGGTAGTAAAGGTCTTCTCGAAAGCGGCCTTCTTCAACCTCTTTGAGAGGATCACGGTTAGTCGCGCAGATGATGCGCACATCCACCTTCATCTCTTTGCTACCGCCGAGGGGCGTAAAGGTGCCCGTTTGCAGAAAACGCAGCAGTTTCTTTTGCATTTCCAGCTCCATTTCACACAGCTCATCCAGAAATAGGGTGCCGCCGTGGGCCATTGACGCAGCGCCTTTGCGATCCGCCGTCGCGCCAGTAAAGGCGCCTTTGACATGGCCAAAAATCTCGCTTTCCATCAGATCCTTAGGTATTGCGCCGCAGTTAATGGCAATAAAGGCGTTATCGCGTCGTTTGCTTTCATTGTGAATGGCTTCAGCGCACACTTCTTTACCCGTACCACTTTCACCGACGATGAACACGCTCGCGCTGGTGGGGGCGACTGAATCAATGATTTTATAGACGCCTTGCATCGGCAAGCTAGATCCAATAAAACCATGAAATTGAGGTCGGTCGAACTTGGCTTCAATGTCTTCAACAAGGTGCTCAAGCTTGGCTTGCTTGATATGCAGATTGATGGAAGTGATCAGTCGGTCTGCATTGATCGGTTTCTCTAAAAAGTCTTTCGCGCCTTTTTGCACTAGGCTCACCGCAAGATTGACGGAGCCATGCGCGGTGGCCACCACTACCGATGTTGGGATCTGCTTTTCATTGATCCAATCTAAAATGTCTTCACCATCCATATCGGGCAATTTGAGATCGAGAATCACCAGATTAGGCGCGTGGCGCTCAATAAACGCCATTGCGTCCCGCCCGGTCTCAACATGAAACATATCGAAGTCTTCATGTTTGACGTATTCCTTATACAAAATCGCTAGGGACGTTGAATCCTCGATAAGAAGTACTTTAGATCGCATGATTGATTCCTTGCTTAAGTCCTTGGTGTTGAATGCGAGTTATTGAGCGCTTGGTGTGAAGCGAGCACTCAAAAGCCCTGTTGTTGTCGTTCTTGTAGGGCTTGGATCGATTCTTGTGTCAGCTGGTTGAGCTCAGGACACAGCGCGAACGCGGGTGCGGCTTTATCATCAAGACAGAGGTGCTCAATTTTTCGTGCAAGGTTGGAGAGACGCCGACAGCCGAGCGCTAACGAGGCGCTGCCCAGAGTATGACTTTCAAATTCAAGTACAGTTTTGTCGTTGTCGCTGGCCGCTTGCATGATGCGCTGAATGCGTGATTGGGTCTCTTCAACAAAGTGGTCGATCAGCATCGGCACCACTTCTGCACTGGTATCTTGGATCATCTGCTTAATGATACTCTCATCGATTAAACTCACATCGCTTCCTTCTAAACGGCTGATATACATTAAGAATAGTCGAAAATATTCCGTCAGCGGTTTAATTTAACGAAAGAGTTACGTCGATCGCGCTTTCAGCAAGCAGAGAATGAATCAATGCTGATTGAGCAGCTCGTTGCTAAAGAGTTTATTTTGCAGATAGCGGCGAAATTTTGGGGTAAGGAAAGGAATGCGATTGAGCTCTCGCACCATTTCTTGCGCGAGTGTCGGCTGATTTTTTAAATTAAACACGCTGCCAAGCAGCGAAATAGATTCGTTGCTTAGCAGTTGTGTCGCTTTCTCAAGTTGTCCGGTGGTGGTGCTGCCACCGAGCACCACAATCACGGTTTGATCGCAGGCGGTGGCGGCCACTTGCGCGGGAATATTCCCTCGGTTAATCAGTAAGATTGGCGAGGTATCACACACCACGCGGTCGTAACAGCTGAGCCATTGTGTCATGAGCGTTTTCATGCAGCGCGGGTCTCGATACTCGAGCAGCGCCTCGGTGGTGGTGGGGGCTGGCACACCAGTAAACAGCTTGTGGCTCACTTCGTGTTCAAGCAACATGCCGGGCATATCTTGATTGTCTATCGCTGATAGGCTCGGGATAAGCGAGGGGTGGAAGGTGTTTAAATCCACCACCAAGGTTTTGAGGCCGGAGAGCAGATAGCGCTCCGCCAAAGCTGTTGCAACAGACGTGACGCCGTCACCTGAATTGCACGAGGTAATACAGATAGAGCGACAGCCTTGCATTTCAGCGGCGAGATAGAGTTGCTCAATTTCAGCATGAGTCGCAGGAATCGTCATTACAGCGCTCCTATCAATACTATGGTTGTTGTGAGTCGCAGAATATCTTCTAAACCCACACGTGCTTTCTCGAGAAAGCTCTCATTGCGATCGGGCACATAGATGGTGTCACCCGCGCGCAACACAGGCAGTTGGTAGATATTGGCGGTTTTACTGAAATCAACCAGGTCAAAGGTTCTTGCTTGCCCCTGACAGCAGGACATATTGACGATGGAAATCTTTTCTAGATAGGCTCTGTCTGACGGGCCGCCGGCTTCAGCCAATAGGTCAAGAATGGTCATGTTGTCGTCAAACACATAGCGACCCGGGCTATTGACCGCCCCAAGCACGCGCACGGTGGACTCTTTGGGCGCATCCAACCACACTTTATCTTTCTCGGGGATATAAATGGTGTCACCCATAGTGACATTGGGCAGCAGACTTTCGTCACCCGTCTCAAAGTAAAGCGAAAGGTTAAGTTTGCTCACTTTGGCGTAGCGTTTGTCTCTGTGGGTGACACGAATGTTGTGAATATCGGCGTCTTTGGTTGGGCCGTCAGCCGCGGAGAGAATATCAAGAAAATGCATCTCTTTAGTAAAGCGGTAGCGACCGGGGGCGTTGACTTGGCCAAATACATAGATAGAGGCATCGGAGCTCTGGCGCACCCATTGCGACTTGTTGTCACTGGGATCTTGCGGAAGATCGTGTACACGCACAATCGAACCGGCGCTAATGCGAGGCAGAGCCTGACTTGGCGCGCCTTCAAGAATGAAGGTATCAAGGTTAAATTTATGCAGCGTTCCATCGGCGGTCACCACTTCAATCTTTGAGGTGTCGGCGCGCAATGTCGGGCCACCGACATGGGCAAGCAAGTCCATCAAATCCATTTCATCTGACCATTCGATGCGCCCGGGTCTCACTACTTCACCAATCACGCTCACCGCACGGTTAGGCGCTATTTTAAGCCACGACTTTTCATTCATGTCGGTTTTTTCCGGTACGAAAATGGCGTCGCCAGACTCAATGGCAGGCATGGCTTGCGGATTTAAACCTTCTGTAAACGCCGTTAGGTCAAATTTGACAACTTCGCCATTGGCTTTGATGAGACGGATCTGGCGAGACTCGGCAAAGCGGGTTGGTCCGCCTGCATTGGCCAAAATATCCATAAAAGAGGCGCCGTTTTTACTTTCGTACGCGCCGGGACTTGCCACTTCGCCCATGATGTAAACCACGTTGGCCCCCGCACGAATCTCTTCTTCTTGCTTGGGTACGAAAATGGTCGTGCCTGGATTGATCGTAGGGAGCAGCGAGGTGTCGCCGCTATCAAGATAGGCTTTGAGATTAAATTTTTGCGGCGAGTTTTCACTGATGACGCGGATCTGCTCAACAGAGGCATAGCGAGTCACGCCGCCAGCACGCATTAGAATATCAACCAGATCCGTTTGTGCTTTGTAGCTAAACGAGCCCGGTGCATTCACTTCGCCAAACACCTTGATGGCGGTGCGCCCGTCGGCGCTGTCACCGGAATTGGCGAGCTTAGCGGCATCGAACTCTTGTTCTATGTTACCTACCAGCGGAGATGCTGGGACAAAAATGGTGTCTAGGGATGCCAGTTCGGGCAGCAAACTTTCATCGCCGGTATCAAGAAAAGATTTGTAATTAAACGACTGTTTGTCAGCGCCGCGCTTAAGCAACATGTTGTTCAACTGAGCGCCAGAGCGTAGCCCGCCCGCTGCGAAAATGGCCATTTGTACATCGGCACTTTTTGCCAGAGTGTACTCGCCGGGTGAATTGACATAACCTTGTACTGAGACAAGGATCTGTTGCTCAGCGATAAACACCGTGAGGTTGGAAAGATCGCGAAACACCCGCTCAAGCGATTGTCGCACCGCGGATTCGAGCTGCGCTTCGTTGTAGCCTGCCACATACAGTGCGCCCACTTCAGGCAGAGAGATTCGTCCCCGTTTGTCCACTTGGAAGCCTTTGTTGAGCGTCTCTTCTCCAGGTAAGTCGACTTGAATGAGATCGCCAACTTGCACGCGCTCTACCGCCCAAGCTTGAACGCTAAAGGCGAGACATAGGGCGATAAGCCATTTACTCCATGCCATGCTGGCCTCCTTGCGTCACCTCTTCTGCGTCAAGTACTTCGACACTTACGCGGCGGTTGGTGAGTTTGACACCAGCACTATCGCCTTCGAAAAGGGGCAGGGTGTCACCGACCGACTGAGTTTGAACTCGGTTGGGCTCTAAGCCAAAAATGGTTAAATAGCGTTTAACTTGTTTCGCGCGGCCCATTGCGAGCGTTTCATTGTATTGGCTGGAACCATCGGCATCGGCATGGCCGGTCACGCGCAGCGTCAAGGTTGGATGCGTACGCAGAACGTTCGCGGCTTGCGCGAGATGCCCCATGTATTTGGGGTTGATTTCTGTAGAGTTGTGGGCGAATTGGTTGTCGACGTTGAGAAGATCGAACAGTGAATCCACAGTGCTCAAATGCTCCTGAAATTGCTGTTCGTCCTGAGGAGGCACACAGTTCGCTTGAGCAGTGACATAATCTAAACGCTGCTCAAGTTCATTGAGACGTTTGCGCTGAATCACCAAATCGTTGGCGGCGTCGACCAAAAGTCCGCCCTCAAGCTCACGTGCGATTCGATTCTGTTTTTCAACCGCTTGAACCACCGCCGCAGGAAAGCACCAGCGAGCGCCTTCTCGAATCAGGGAATTAAGGTGCAGTTTGGCAAGTTGCCAGTCGAACCTCAGCCCATGCTCTGGGCCAAGTGGCTCATCTGGCATCACTGGAGAAAAGCTCGATTGCAAATATTGCTCGGCCAAGCCACCTTGACCTTCATCTGGGTAGCTGCTGCACCCGAATATTAAGGTTGTGGTGGCGATCACCGCCAAAGTACGAAGTTGGGTTGCCATACCGACGCTCCTGTTTAGTTAGAGTCTTATTGCTCGGGTTGTGCGACATTAATGCAGCTTTGAATTCACAGGAATCGCCTGGCTAATGCGCAGCAGATTCATAATTTCCAATGGCTGCCCGCTGACATTTTCAATACGCATTTGGCGGTTACGCTCGACTAAACGCTTGTACAAATACACCAGCGCGCCGATGCCTGAAGAGTCGAGAAACTGCACGTCTTTAAAGTCAACTTCGATCTCCGTTTTGTTTTGATCGTCGATAATGGAGTCAATGTAAGGCTGCGCACTGCGACTGCCTTCTGCGTCCATGTTGCCGTGAATAATCAGTGAAATAGTATTGGCGTTGAGTTCTAGAGTTTGCATTTCCATGGTCATTCCCTCGATAAGTGTGTTGGGTTGTGTTTGGCTTATCGGTAGTAGAGCATGGAGCGTGCCAATTTTATTTCTTATATATTTTAATGAGTTAAGTTGATCTTCTGTCACTTTCTCATTTTGAGAAATTCGCTTTTGTCATTTTGACAAGCAATTCAACTGCAACTGATAACGTTCTAAGTTTAGGTCAACATGAAGTGGCTCGAACGAATTTTGTTCACAGTTGCATAAGCTTGTAGGCTGAACAATGATGTGCGTAACGCTTTTACATGGATGAATGTTATGCATTTACGTTACACATTAACGGCTTTAGCCATCGTCACGGCACTGACAAGCCAAGCGAGTGAACCCACAGGTGCGGATCCCTGGCTGCAAATGCCACTCGCCAACAGTTATGATGCGAATGTCGATGTTGAGGCGTATTGGAAAAGTGAGAAGCTCGATGGGATTCGCGCGATGTGGACGGGCAATACCTTGCTGACTCGAAGTGGCAATCCGATCCATGCGCCAGCGTGGTTTACCCAGTCACTACCGGACTATCCAGTGGAAGGCGAGTTGTGGGCAGGGCGAGGGCGCTTTCACATCGTGCAACAGACAGTGATGGATACCACACCTCAAGACGCAGCGTGGAAACAGATCGACTTTATGCTGTTTGATTTGCCGACCTCGGCAGGCAATTATCAAAAACGCTATTACAACTTAATTGCCTTAGTCGAAACCATTGATCGGCCTCACATCCGCTATGTTGAACACACGCCGATAGGCGATGAAGATGAGCTGCTACGCTACCTAGATAGTATTGATAGTGATAACGGCGAAGGGGTGATGCTAAGAAAAATCACCAGTCGTTACCAAGCTGGTCGCAGCACGGACCTGCTCAAACTGAAAAAATATCAAGACACCGAAGCGCAAGTGCTTGGTCATAAAGTGGGTAAGGGAAAATACAAAGGCATGCTCGGCGCGCTGCTGGTCAAGATGCCGAACGGCATAGAGTTTTACATTGGTAGCGGGTTCAACGATGAACAGCGCCGCAATCCACCACCACTTGGCAGTACCGTTACCTTTCGCTACAACGGACTGACTCAAAATGGTGTGCCCAAGTTCGCGCGTTTTATTCGCGTCCACCAAGAGTAAGAGGTCTCACTTTCCAGCTAGCTATCAGCGTGGAGAGTCCCCACACCGCGCAAAAAGCTGCTGCCAATACTTGACGTGTTCCAGCGTGGCTTGGCGATATGCTTGGTAGGCCGTGTCAATAGGGTACGCCGGGTCAAGGGGGACGTCAGTGAGAAAAGTGAGATGCGCTTCTAGCGCGTAGTAGATTTTATCGTAATAGCTCAGTTCGGGTTGTATTTTCTCTATATAAACCGATTGGAATACGTTACGTAGATAGCGATACCGAGTGGTGTCACGGCCGGTGCCACACACAATCACATCATCATTCTGATGTAACTGCTTGGTGATGGTATCAAGCCACAATCTACTGTTTTGCAGAGAAAACAGGAGATTCCCCAACCACAGTTGCTTGTCCAGCACCTCTTGATGAGGTCGGATTGGATGGGCGTATTGCCACGCACTGCGTGGTTCAATCAATTCGGAAATGCCTGCCAAGGTTTGCAACGCACTGACAAAACGCTCATCAGGAAATCCATTACTCGGTGAAAGCCAATCTTGAACTTGAAGTTGGCGCCGCATCGCATCGCTGGTGTAGAGCAAGTTAAACCAATGGCTGCTGAGTTGCGCCTCTTTGCTGGGTAAGAGTGTCGAGAGCGTCGATACGAGCGCGGGAGAAAGAGACTCAGCGTTGATGCAGCGTTGAATACCTCTTAACAACTCTGTTTGATAGTCGAAATTGGCGAACTCGTCTTGCACTTTGCCCAGTGAGGAGTTTTTTTCGGCGATCAGGTTAAAGAGCCCACATTTTCTTAACTCATAGCTGTCGAGCAAGCCAATGGTTGTGGCAGCGATGTCGATTCGAATGTCTGATTGCGCGGGGAACGACCAATAAACCGCATCTGGCGGCTCCAGCGCGGGTTTATCTTGAACATTCGCAACACGGCTTAAATAGTCGTCAAATCGTTCACCGGTAGAATGCTCGCCAAATTCGCAGCCTGATAAAAGCGCGAGCCATCCTACCGCCACCAACCTCATTATGAGTTTTCGGATATGACGACCGAGGGATAGGGTCATCTTCCGATTGTTCTTTGCTGTTTCATTTACATCATAGCGAGAAGTCATGGAATACTGTCTGGTGGTTTGATTGATAAGTTGTTACGTATGAGGCCAAGTATGGTTCAAAAAGACCAGCATCTAGCTGGTCTTAAGAAGAATACAGGTGATGAGCAAACACGTCCTTATTTCGATGCAAACTCTAACTGCAACTGTTCAGGTTGGCGGTGCATCCACTTGAGGCGCAGACCCAGCATCAAGGCAGCGGAGGACAAACCGACAATGAATCCCATCCAAAAGCCGTGTGCGCCCATGGGGTCGGTAATCCAATCGGTCATCGCGAGAATGTAACCGGTGGGTAGCCCTAATACCCAGTAGGCGATAAAGGTACGGTTAAAAATCGCAGACATGTCTTTATAGCCACGCAGCGCACCGGCAGCGACCACTTGAATCGCGTCAGTCACTTGGTAAATCGCCGCTAGCAGCAGCAGTTGCAAAGCAAGATCGATCACCGCACGGTTGTGAGTGTAGAGCAGTGCGATCTGTTCACGAAAGACGACAGTGAGGACGGCTGTGGCTAGTGACAGTGTCACTGAAACAATAATCCCGACACGAGAAGCCACTGCGGCGCCATCCACACTCTCTTCACCCAGCTTATGACCCACGCGAATACTGGTCGCAGCGCCAATGCTCATGGGCAACATAAAGACCAGCGAACTAAAGTTGATCGCTACTTGGTGAGCGGCGACGACCAAGGGCCCAAGTGGGGCAACCAACAGCGCGACGACCGCGAACAGTGTGACTTCAAAAAACATCGCGGCAGCGACGGGAAAGCCAAGTTTTAACAAGCGGACTTGAGCAGCCAGCTTGGGTGCACACCACTGACCAAAGACGTTGATATGCGCTAAGCGTTTCGAGGTCACGACGTAGAAAAGCAACATGGCAAACATGACCCAATAGACAATCGCGGTGGCAACGCCACACCCAACGCCGCCCAACGCCGGGGCGCCAAATTTACCAAAGACAAATATCCAGTTGAGAGGGATATTCAGTAAAAGCCCGAGAAAGCCAATCACCATCGCGGGTTTGGTTAAGGACATGCCATCGGTAAAACTGCGCAAGGTTTGAAACAGCAAAAAGGCCGGAACTGCAAGCATCACCGCATCCATATAACCGATGGTCTTGGCCGCCATCACGGGCTCTACATCCATCAGGCCTAAAATCGTTTGTGTTTGCAGCAACACGATCACGGTCGGCACGCTGAGTAGCAGCGCCATAATGATGCCTTGATGAATTTCAAATGGGATCTTTTGCTGACGACCAGAGCCATTGAGCTGCGCGACAACCGGCACCAATGCCATAAGCAAACCGATACCAAACAAAATAGTCGGCAACCAGATACTGGCGGCAATCGACACCGCCGCCATATCGGTGGCACTGACAGCCCCGGCCATCACGGTATCGACGAATCCCATTCCGGTTTGAGCGACGGAGGCGATCAAGACAGGTGTGGCCAACTTGATGAGGGCTTTGGCCTCTGATTGATAACGTTGCACGGAAATCTCCAACTTACGGTCGTTATTATAATAGAAGTGAATAGTACGCTTGTGCGCGATGATAAAGAAGTGTCACACTAAGCGCCATCAAAATACGTATCAATACTGTCTTATCTTGCACACAGAGCAAGGTGAGCCCGACAAAACAGGTGGAAGTGATTATGTTTACGGGAATTGTACAAGGAACAGCGCAAGTTGTATCCATTGAAAAAAGAGAGAACTTTCAAACTCATGTGATTGCGCTTTCAGAGACGATGCGAGAAGGACTGGCTATCGGCGCATCGGTCGCGCATAACGGCTGCTGCTTGACGGTCACACACATCGACGGCGCAAACATCAGTTTCGATTTGATGCAGGCGACGCTGCGTTTGACCAATCTTGGTGAGTTGAACGAGGGCGATCAAATCAATATCGAACGGGCGGCCAAGTTTGGCGATGAAATTGGCGGTCATTCGATGTCGGGTCACATCAGTGCAGTGGCCAAGATCGTCGAGATCATTGATACACCTAACAATCGCACTATCTGGTTTGAGTTGCCTGAAGAGTGGCTCAAATACGTATTAGCCAAAGGCTACATTGGTCTAGACGGTTGTTCGCTGACCATTGGTGAGGTTAAAGATTTGCGCTTTTCGGTGCACCTGATCCCGGAAACGATGCAGCGTACCTTGTTTGGTCAGCGCAAAGCGGGTGATGCCATCAATGTTGAGTTTGATCCGCAAACCCAAGCGATTGTGGATACCGTCGAGCGCGTATTGGCAAGTCGCACCTAACCTAGTTAGGCGAGCGTGGATGACCAGCCCTGAGCGCTCGTTGCGTTCAATCCGTGCTGTGCTTTAGGCTCGAGCGTTAAAAAATCTGTTCATCATCGGCGTCGACTTGGAGCTCAACCGTATCGTGCAACTCGTCGACCATCATATTGAGATGAATCGTGTGACAACAGGCAGGGCAGTCATCATAAAAGTTTTGACTGCCATTGGACGCGTCCGGCGTAATGGCAATATGGTGCCCGCAATGAGGGCAAGAGATACGTTTTTCGGTGTATTCACGCATAACAGACTCCTTGCAACAAAACCGCCTTGGCGATGAATAAAGCATACGCTGACTTGTTGCTGTTTGACGTGAATTAAGTAAAAAATTTGACCTACTAAGGAAAAATCCCACCAAAGAAGTAGGCCGCGCAGAGTTTATCTACGCGGCCTTTTGGTTAGATTTAACGTATCTTCTCTACACGTAACGTCGAGGCGTAGAGATTAGTCAAGATCAGTAGCTGAGAATCGTGTTGATGCTTTTTTGTGCTTGCTCGAGATAGTGCCCGCCAAATTGGTTGTAGTGATTTAAGAGGTGGTAGAGGTTGTAGATCTCTTTACGCTCGGAATAACCAAGATCGAGCGGTAAAATACTTTCATAACCTTGGTAAAACTCAGGCTGAAATCCCTCAAACAACTCAGTCATGGCAATATCGCACTCGTGATCACCCCAATAGCATGCCGGATCGTAGCAAATCGGACCAAACACAGAGAGCGATGCGTTACCATGCCACAAATCACCATGAAGTAGCGAAGGGCTAGGGTGGTGATTGGCTAAGCGGTCGCGGATGACTTGGGTAAATTCATCAATATCGACCAAATTAATCCCTTTCTCTTTCATCAGTTGCAGTTGCCAACCGATACGCTGCTCTGCAAAAAAGTGGTTCCATTTTTTCGTCCACGGATTGGGTTGTAAGGTCGCGCCAATATAGTTATCGACATCAAAGCCATACTCTTTTTGTTCACCCCACTGATGCAAACGTGCCAGTTGCTGACCAAACTTGTAGCTGTTTTCGGCATCGTCGAGCGGCTTAGTCGGCAGATAGTTGAGGATAATAAAGGCGTGAGTCTTGCTTTTGCCGACGGCGATCAACTCTGGGACAAACACGGTATTGCTCTCACGCATAATACGGATGTTTTCCGCTTCAATTTCGAACTTAGGCAAAAATTCACGTGTGTTCACTTTGACGAAATAACGTTGCTCGCCATCAGAGATCATATAGCAATCACTGATATCGCCGCCGCTGATGCGTGTTTTTTCGAGGATCTCGAAATTGAACATAAGGGTATCGGAAAGGTGCTTAGAGATCGCTTGCCACATAATCTGCCCTCAACTCGTTGCTATAAATCCAGTTTAGAAGAGTTGACGCATAATTACTGGTTTCTAGTGCAAAAATTTCAATCATTTCGAGACTTTAAACGTACGATTAACGAAAGTGTGACCGTGCTCTAATCGAACAGTGAATTCCAGCTTGGTGCAAAAAATCAACATAAGCATGGATTCTTAGCCTGAATTGGTTGTGAAAGGGTAAAAAAATGACTTAGTATTACTACTGTATGGAACGACATAAGTAAGAGGGTGGATTGTGGTCGTTGACACAGATGGTTACTTAGCATTAATTGAACATTTAGCACTTAATATTGATATTTTCACAGCGGCTGATGGTGACACCGGAACAGAGAGCGTGGAAGACGTGGTGACCGATATGGTGGCAAGTAACATAATGGCCATTTTTGAGCAAAATCCTGAACTCCACTCCAGTGTCCGTTTCAAGTTACTCAAAGAAGCCGATTCTGTTGTTGAAGATTTGGGTGAAGTGTTGGCGGGCGTGTGGACCAAACCGGCGACCAATGAGCAAATTACCTTCCTTGATGAGTTTATTGCTCTGTTGAAAAACCTGTTCGATAGCGCTGTCGCCAAATACGACTAACGCTGTGATTCGAGCCTGTCGGTAGCGACAATAAACAAAACCGCCCAAATAGGGCGGTTTTGTTGTTTTGAAATGTTCAGTTTATATTGTTCTCATTAGACGCCATGCCTACGCTGGCGGCGTCTCGATGCGCCTAAAGTGCCAGAACTTCGAGGCCCAATATGGATTATCCAAGCGAGAAATGATTACGCCTTTGGACGTCGAGGCGTGCATGAATCGCTTGTTGCCCACATAAACTCCCACATGACGCACATTCCACGAGGTTTTGAAAAACGCCAAATCACCGACTTGAGCGTCTTGGTAGTCTATTTGTGCGCCGAGTTTTACCTGAGCTTTGGTTGTACGCGGAAGGCTCAATTCAAGCGCGTCGCGATAGGCTATCTGCACAAACGCCGAGCAATCAATACCAGAGTATGAGCTGCCGCCTAAACGATAGGGCACCCCCTTCCACTGCTCATAAACTTGCATAAATGACTGATTAACGGTTTGTTCGTGTGCGCTTAACGGCTGGTTAAGCGGTGCCTGCGCCGAGCGCTGTGGCGAACTGCTGCAGGCGAAAAGCGTGAGCGACATCAGTGTTGTCGCTATTGTGCTGCTGGGTATCCTTACGACTTTCTTCACATTCACTCCTGACACGTGGTTGTCATAATCACGTCATACACTACGCGCATCTAAACTTTTGTATGACGTCGGTTCCAAACTATGACTCAAAACAAACCCGCGACTGCGCACGCCAAACATCGTAAATCGTTATCACTGATTCAAACCATCAGTGCGGTGTTTCTCTCCATCACCATACTGGTGATCGTCCAGTCTGTCACCAGTGTGAAAGGCTTAGAGAGAGTGGACGCACAATTTCACCGCTTATCAAACCAAGCGCTGCCATTAGCGATGACAAACGCTAAGTTAACACAAACCATTTTAGACCAGCTCAAGCAACTGAGCTATGGCACACAAGTCGAGAGTCAAACGGAGTTGACGCAGATTCAAGAGCAGGTTGAACAGCGCATTAGCCAATCACACCAATATGCGCAAGATGTGTTCACTATTGCCAACGAGTTTGATCAAGCCATTTCCACTGAAGATCAAACAGCGCTGGCGGACAATATTGATCAACTGAGTCAGTTGACGCGACAAATTCTCGCAACACAAGCAGCCCTTCTTCAGCGTCAAGCGCAGATCAACACAGACGTCAGCGGTTTTCGTTATGGATTGAGTTCAATCGGTCCTGAAATGAACCGAATAAGCTCGTTTTTGGCGATAGACAACCCAGAATCAAGTGATGCGGCGAACCGATTTATTGCCAGTGCCAGCTCAATGGAGAGCACTTTTCTGGTATTGATGATGCAAGACAACTTGGATCAGGCCATGGACGAATACAAAGAGATGCGCAACCGGATCGCCGGCATCACCTTAGCGTACGATGACTTCGCTGAGTGGCACCCGGATGTGGTTGAGTTTGCCAGCTTGATCGCGCCGTATGAGATGGTTTTAGCGGGGTTTGAAGACGCTGGGGTCTTACAACAGATCCTAGACAAACTTGAACTCGCGGATACGCAAAGAGCGAACGTAGCAAAAGCGGCGGTATTGGCGAATCAAACCGTCACTCTTTTGAATCAGCTCTCAGACACATCCGAGGGGCTAATGAACGATAGCCAGGCGGTCGTCAACACGGCGATGAGTCAGATTGTCTCGACCATGTTGTTAAGTAGCGCCCTCTTAGTGACATTGGTGGTAGTCTCTTGGTTGGCACTGCGCAGCTGGACCAGTCGCGGCTTGAAGAACATTCTCGCTAGCCTCACCACACTCACAGAGCATGACTTTTCTCAATCGATTAGTTCAGTCGGGCCGTTTGAATTTAAAGAGATCGCCCGGAAGCTCAATCAAGTCGTTGCGTCAACCAATGAGTCTATTTCGACTGTGACACGGAACTGCGAAACCTTGTATCAAACCGCTGAAATCAGTCACAACGCCGCGGAGCAATCCAATCAAAGTTTGACTCAGCAAAACGAAGCGTTGGCGAGCATGGTGACCACGGTGACCCAACTAGAGGCATCGATTCGTGAAATCGCGCAGGTGACCAATGAATCTTACGGCGAGTCTCAAGCTGCAGCGCAGTTTTCAAGTCAAGGCGTCAACGCTATTGTCGATAATCAAGCCAGATTGCAATCACTAGAACAGACATTAAACCTGAACGAGTCTTCGATGGTCGAGTTAGATAACCGCGTCAAACAGATCCGTGAAATGGTGGATATGATCGCTGGAATTGCAGAAAACACCAATTTGCTGGCTCTCAATGCTGCGATAGAAGCGGCAAGGGCAGGTGAGCAAGGGCGAGGCTTTGCGGTCGTCGCAGATGAAGTGAGGAAACTGGCTAGCGATACTTCTAAGCAAACCACGCAAATTAGCCAGCGTATGGGTGAGTTGGTCTCTGCGGCGGAGAAGTCGCGCCAAGCCGTTGCTGATACTAGAGCGGAAATGACCCACGCATTGGCATCGAGCGAAACGGTGAAACACACCTTTGCTGACATCGAACAAGCGGTTAACCAAATCAAATTGCGCGTCGAGCAGATCACGGTCGCCACTGAAGAGCAAGAACGCGCCACCGCTGATGTGAGTCAATCCATTACTCAGGTCTCCGATCAGGGTCAACAGACTAAATTGCAGCTGGAATCGATGGTTGAAAGCTCAGAGCAAGTGGCAGACATTGCGGGCCAACAGCAGACAATGCTGCATAAGTACCGCTTGTCCTGAGAAAAATAAGCGAAAGAAATATCGATAGTTAGGCTTTGGGGCGGCGAAAGGGCTGAGACAGCATTTTATCCAGCCACTGCTCGCGTGCTAGGTTGAAGATCGGTAAACCGATCTTCACTTCATCGTGGCCCAAAGCGGGCTGGTCGATATAAGTGCCAAACCCTCTATCCCATATTGAAAGAAAGAAGCCAAAGTTGGAGTGGGTCTCACGGGGGATGACTGAATGATGCACGCGATGCATGTCTGGTGTGACGATGAAGTGACGCAGCTTTCGGTCCCAATCAAGACGCAGCTTGGCGTTGCTATGATTAAACATCGCACTTGCATTGAGTAGCACTTCAAACACCACTACAGCAATCGGGGACACCCCCAGACCCAACACCAAGGCCATTTTAATCAGCATCGAAAGGAAAATTTCTAGCGGATGAAATCTCGCCCCGGTGGTGACATCGATGTCTTGATCCGCGTGATGCATGCGGTGCAATCGCCACAGCAAAGGGATGCGATGAAACAGGCGGTGCTGAATATAAATGGCTAAATCGAGCAGTAACACAGATAGGGCAACATTGAGCCAAGCAGGCACCTCCAGCCAATGCATGACGCCAAATTGATACTCGAGCGCGTACAAAGCAACGCCAAAAGCGAGGGTTGGCAGCAAAAGGCTAAGGGCGACAGAGTTAAACGCCACAAGCGTGAGGTTATTTAGCCAACGCACCGCTTTACTCTGGGTCAAGGTTTTACGCGGCACACACCACTCCCACAGCCCACACGCGAGCAGTACACCGATAAATACGCTGAGTCGAATAAATTGTGGGTCTTGCATGGCATCCTCTACATCTTCTACATCGGGAGTGAGTTTTGATTGAATCTCCCATCATGCTAGGTACACTCTAGCTCCCTAATTTGACCTTGCCAAACATTGTATGAGAGTTCACGCGTTTCATCGCTTATATCAACACCGATTAGACCGCTCAACCAAACCGTTTATTGCACGCGGCTGCAAAGTGGTGCGCTGCCCTTATTGCCAAGTGGCGCAGTCGTATTGCCTATGCGCGCATCAACCCAACATCGAGTGTGGCGTGCAGGTTTTGCTCATTGTTTCAGATAATGAAGTGTTCAAACCAAGCAATACCGGTCGGTTAATTGCCGATACCGTGCGTGAGACGCATGTCTATCAGTGGCAGCGCACGGAGCCCGATCCTGACATGCTCGCCCTCATCGCCGATCCAAGCAACGCGCCGGTGTTGGTGTTTCCAGATGCCTACGTAGACGATAGTTCTCGTTTAGTCACACCGGAATGGATACAAAGCCAAAGCCTCAATCACCCGAATAAGACGCCATTACTGATTTTGTTTGATGGCAGTTGGCGAGAAGCGCGAAAAATGTTTCGCAAATCGCCTTATTTGGCGCATTTACCCGTGGTTTCGCTGACACCAGAAAGCGTGTCCCAATACCTGATTCGCCGCTCTGACAATGAGCAGCACCTCGCGACAGCAGAAGTAGCCAGCCTATTGCTGGCGCAACTGGGCGAAGTCAAGGCATCTCGCACACTGAGCGATTGGTTTTCGGTATTTCGTGAAGCCTATCTACTGACCAAAAGTCGTGGTTTGGGCGATGCCACTCGACCAGCGCTGAAACATTTCATCGAACAGAGTGAAAATGAGAATTCGCTCTAAAAGCCACGGTTTGAGTGGCGATTGTCTGCGCACCTGGTTTTAAGCGACAACTAAATCCGTCATCGGTCACGGAATGTAGGCGTAGCAATATGGATAATGAGTCGATTTATAAAATTGATAACATTGATTTCTGGGAGAGAAACCATGTACTACGGCTTTGATGTGGGTGGCACTAAGATTGAGTTTGGTGCGTTCAATGAGCAGTTAGAGCGTGTTGCAACCGAGCGTGTGCCTACACCAACCGATAACTATGAATTGCTGGTCGAGACCATCGCTGGCTTGGTGAGCAAATACGATGCGCAGTTCGGCTGCGAAGGCAAGATTGGCCTGGGTTTGCCAGGTATGGAAGATGCCGATGACGGCACCGTGCTGACCGTTAACGTTCCTGCAGCGAAAGGCAAACCGCTGCGCAGCGATCTGGAAGCGAAAATTGGTCGTGGCGTTAAAATCGAAAACGATGCGAACTGTTTTGCTCTATCAGAAGCGTGGGACGATGAGCTGAAAGATGAGCCTTCAGTGATGGGCCTTATCCTCGGCACCGGTTTTGGTGGCGGTTTGGTGTACGAAGGTAAAGTATTCTCAGGTCGCAACCACGTTGCCGGTGAACTGGGTCATATGCGTTTGCCTATCGACGCTTGGTTCCACCTTGGTGACAACGCCCCGCTGCTGGGCTGTGGTTGTGGTAAGAAGGGCTGTTTGGACAGCTACCTGTCTGGTCGCGGCTTTGAGCTGATCTACGAGCACTACTTCCAAGAGTCGAAAAAAGCGATCGATATCATCACCGCTTACCAACGAGGCGAGAGCAAAGCCGTTGAGCACGTTGAGCGCTTTATGGAGCTACTTGCGATCTGTTTTGCCAATATCTTCACCGCTAACGACCCACATGTGGTCGCACTGGGTGGCGGTCTCTCGAACTTCGAATTGATCTATGAAGAGATGCCAAAACGTGTGCCAAAATACCTACTGTCTGTAGCCAAGTGTCCGAAAATCATCAAAGCAAAACACGGTGATTCTGGCGGCGTGCGTGGCGCGGCGTTCTTGAATATCAAGTAACGGATGGTCATAAAGAAATAAGAAGAGAGCTTGCCTAGGCAAGCTCTCTTTTTATCCGTGGATTAATGGGTCGTGGTGTTTGCGGCTCATAGCAATTAAGTTAGTGAGCGCAGAGACGTCTCTACGACTTCTTTTTACCCACACCCAAGTTTTCTTTTTGCGCTAGGGTGATTTTGTCAAACCCTAACTTTCTGAAGTGGTTGTCGCGGTAGTTGCGCATCGCCTTGGTGTCAGAGACGGCTTCGATTTGCTGCTCCATTTTGAGATAGGCTGAAATATCAAGACCTTCCGCTTCGGCGACGGCTTCATGAATATTGCGATGCTGCTGGTAGGAAAAAGTCAGGGTTTTGTCTTCACCTTTGTAGGTGTAGAGGATGGTACGCGCCATAAATCTTCTCTATATAAGTCACTAAAGCGTGGAGGCTTTGGTTAGCATCCATGCTGGCAAATCGAATCGTGATGCGATCATAAGGATCGTCGTTAGGGTTAGATTCTGCCTTGAAGTGGGAGGATTGTCACGCTTTCACCCACTTTAACCGTATCAACGCTGGGTGAAATCTCAATCAAACAGTTAGCTTCACTCATTGAGCGCAAAATGCCGGAACCCTGACTGCCAGTGGTGGCGACGCACAACTGTCCGTTGGCATTGATGTGATAGATGCCGCGGCTAAACTCGGTGCGACCAAGGCGAGAGCGTAAATTCTCAGTGGCAATGGCGGGCACCTTGAGTGGCTTCCAGCCGGTTTCGCCCTGCATCTTTCTCAGCGCAGGTTCAACAAAGTTAATGAACGACACCATCACAGCAACCGGGTTACCGGGCAAACCGAAAAATGGGATACCTTGCACTTGACCAAAGGCCAGAGGTCGCCCCGGGCGCATATTGATGCGCCAAAAATCGATGCTGCCTAATCGCTCAAGCGCCAGTTTGATAAAGTCGGCATCGCCGACGGACACGCCGCCAGAGGTAATAATCACATCGGCTTGGTTGGCCGCCTCAGCAATCACTTGTGTCATGGTTTGCTCATCATCCTCAATGATCCCTAAATCGATGATGTCGCAGCCTAACTGGGTAAGTAAACCAAACAGTGTAAAGCGGTTCGAGTCGTAAATGGTGTTGGCTTGCGCCGCGCAGCCTGGGGCTTGCACTTCATCGCCAGTGGAGAATATCGCCACTTTAAGACGGCGGTAAACCTCGCATTCGGCAAAACCGAGTGACGCCATCATACCCATCTCCGGCGAGTTGAGGCGCTGACCCGCATCAAACACCGCGCTGCCGATGTTTAGGTCTTCCCCGGCCATACGCACATTCTGGCCAGCTTTAATGCTCGCGCCTGCAAAGGTGACATTGTCACCGTCTGTTTGCGCTTGTTCACGCATCACCACAGTGTCGGCGTTGATTGGCACCGGAGCGCCAGTCATGATTTTGACCGCTTGACCAGGTTCGAGTGGGCGATCGTAGCTCGAACCTGCCAAGACTTGCGCCACAACCTGATAGTGGCTGCGATTAAGATCGTCGCCGCGAATGGCAAACCCATCCATCGCTGAATTTGTGTACGCTGGTACATCGATCGGTGAGGTGAGCGGTTTAGCCAATACGCGTTGGTAACTGCTCTGGATGGAGGCGGTTTCACGCTCTTCAATCGGGCTTACCGCGGCAAGTATGTTGGCTCGTCCTTGCTCAACCGAGAGAAACGCTGGCGAGAGGGCGTCGCAACTGGCCGGTGTGGATGCGCTTTGTTGGATACTTTGTCGGACGTGTTGTTGCGAGCTCTGCACAATATAGTCTTGAACAAACTGCGCAATACCATCGAGGTCATTGATATTAAGTGTGGGTAGCGAGGTGTCGAGTGAGTCGCTGTCCGAGGCCACGGCGATAATGTTGCTGTCCGTCGGGTATAGCCAAGGTTTTCCTACCGCTTCACGATGCAGTTCGATTTTGTCGAACGCAATGTTCTTACAGCCTTCTACCAAAATGACGTCGAGTGTGCTGCGATCGAATCGTTTAAGCAAATAGTCAAACTGCGCTTCTGCTTCCGGTGTTTCTGTCATCAGAGCGTAGCGATTGCGTGAAGCGATCAGCATTTGGCTGGCGCCCGCTTTGCGCAGTCGGTAACTGTCTTTACCGGGTTTGTCGACGTCAAAGTTGTGGTGCGCATGTTTGAGCATGCCGACGCGCAACCCTGCCTGGGTTAGTTTGGGCAATAAGGCTTCAAGTAGGGTAGTTTTTCCTGTGCCTGAGTAGGCAGCAAAACCAAGCACTGGTACGCCAAGCTCGGCATAAAACGATCTATTCATGAGGTAAGGTGTCCAAAACGCTGCAATTCTTCAGGGGTATTGAGATTGACAAAACAATCGGGCGAATCACTGAAATCGACCCATTTGGTCTGACACTCTTGGTAGAGGAGGATGATTTTGCGATCGCCTCGGCGTAAGAACGCCTCAAGCCTTGGCAGAACGGTGGTGTGAAACAGAGTAAAGACCGGTTGCAGATGATCGCCATCATGGGCGACCAAGATTTCAACGCCATCGTCAATCGCCGCGCAAAAACGTTCCACCAGATCGAGATTGATCATCGGGCTGTCACACGGTACAAATCCTACCCAAGGGGATGAGGATTTCGCCAGTGCATAGTGAAGGCCGGCATGAATGCCACCGAGTGGTCCGGGGAAGTCTTTGAATTGATCCTCAAAAACCGGCGCCATCTGCCCGTAACGCTTAAGGTTGCGGTTGGCATTAATAGCAATCTGGGAGGTTTGCGTCGCAAGACGTTGGTAGACATGTTCAATCAACGGTTTATCGCTGAGCGTAATCAGCCCCTTGTCTTGTCCACCCATTCGGGTTGCTTGCCCACCCGCTAAGATAACCCAACTAGTTTGCGTTGGATGAAGCATAGTTATTCTCTTTCGCTTGTTCTGAAATGACGTGCAGCAGCGGCGATTCGATTAGCGTCGTTTTTTTAATCCACCACTGCTTACGGCACAAATTGGTTAGGGCATTTTGCTGGTGGCTGGTGACGACGATACTCGAACCTCGATCTAATAAATCCTTCGCCATCAATACCAAACGCTCGATAGACGCTTGGTCGAGTGAGGCGCTCGGTTCATCCATTAACAGAATCGACGGTTTCAGAATCCACGCTCGAGCCATCGCCACTCGCTGCTTTTCACCACCTGAGAGCACCGAAATGTGCTCATCGGCCAAGGTTTCTAATCCTACCATGCGCAGCGCTTGAATAACTTGCGCTCGCTTGTCTTTTGCCGTTGCTTGCTGAAACTTTATCCCATACACCACGTTTTGATAGACGCTACCATCAAACAGATAAGGAGACTGATGCAAATAGATAACGTCACTGCGGCCAAGCCTTGGAAAGAGGCGTTGTAGCCAGTGATCGTTTTGTGCCAATACTTGACCTGTAGTGGGCTTGATTAAGCCAGAGAGAATTTTAAGCAGTGTCGTCTTACCGACGCCGTTGGCCCCTTTAAGGTAGATGGCGTCATTAGGGCCAATCGTCAGACGAGGAATGTGAAACAGCACTCGTTCTTTAAAGCGCATCGACAATTGGGTCGCGTTAAGTTTGATGGTCATAGTCGAGCCTTATTGATTTCTAAGATGGCCTTTGCCACGCATCGAAGTGAGTACAAAATTCAACGCCAGCGCCAAAGTAAGTAACACAATCCCCAGAGCTACCCCTTGCGCGAATGCGCCTTTATGGCTCTCCATCGCAATAGCGGTTGGGATGTTTCGTGTGATCCCCATGATATTGCCGCCCACCATAGTTGAACAACCCACCTCAGTCACAATCCGTGAGAAGGCCGCAATCGCCGCCGCCAGCAGAGGAAAGCGGGTTTCCCAAATCATGGTGGCGATGATACGCGGTATCGAGGCGCCGAGGGTGACGGCGGTTTCCACTGCGCGGCGATCGCTCGATTGGAGCGCGCCATGCATCATGGACACCATCACAGGAAAGCCGATCAGCATTTGCCCAACCACCATCGCCTTTTGGGTAAACAGCATTTGCCAATCGCCCAGTGGCCCCGCGCGTGACAGCAGCATATAGAGGAGCAGACCGATGACCACCGTTGGGATAGCCTGTAGAGTATTGACGATCGCAAGCAGCAGCCATTTGCCCGTGAACTCAGTATAGGCAAGCAAAAATGACAGCAAAATCGCCGGTAACAATACAATCGAAATAGCGCTGAGAGAGACGGAAAAGGAGACCGCAACGATCTCCCACAGCTCTTGATCAAAGTGAATAAGTAACGCTAGCGCTTCTAGCGTCGTTTGCCAAACGGTCATCGACGATCAGTTCTTCTCTGCATTGGCAACAAACAGTTGCTGGTTGTTGAGTTTGAACTCATTGATCAACGTTTGCCCTTGAGGATTAACCAACCAATCGCTGAACGCTTTTGCGCCTTGGTAATTAATACTCGGGTAGCGTTTGGGATTCACTAGAATCACCTGATAAGGGTTAAACAGCGCTTGGTCGCCTTGGTAAACGATGCTCAACTCAAGCTTGTTATTATACGCCAACCAAGTGCCACGGTCGGTGAGGGTGTAGCCTTGCATTTCATTGGCCATATTCAGTGTCGGGCCCATACCTTGGCCTACCGAGCGATAGCCACCAAAGTTAGGTTCCATCTCGGTTTGTTGCCAAATGCCAAGCTCTTTTTTGTGTGTGCCTGAGTCATCGCCTCGAGAGACAAAGGTCACGCCTGATGTTGCGATCGCTTTGAATGCGTCGATCACGCTCTCTTGCTCATTGACTTTGGCCGGATCGCTGTTTGGGCCCACCAAAACAAAATCGTTGTACATCAAAGCGCGAGGCAGCACGCCGTAGCCTTTGTTGACAAATGCTGCTTCGGCTTTGGGGGCGTGGGTCATCACCAAATCGACATCGCCGTTCTTGCCCATCTTCAGTGCTTTTCCAGTTCCTGCGGCAATCACGTCGACGCGATAGCCACTCTCTTGCTCAAACTTGGGCAAAAGGTAGTCGAGCAGACCTGAGTGATAGGTGCTGGTCGTGGTGGCTAAGCGTACATGCGAAGGTGAGTCGCTTGATTGCGCGGAGTAACTGACGATGGCTAAAGACGCCGATAGGGCAACGAGTGAGGTTGATTTCATGCTAACTGTCCGTAATTGTTATTGTCTTTATGGTTGCTCTCAAAAAATGAGGCGTGATCACTAAAATAGAATACGCTTAGTATGCAATTCAAATGCCATTGAATCATCTTATATATTTCAATGAGTTAGATTGGTGCAACGTGAGGTGGGACAAATTGTCGCACATAAGATAGGGCGAAATGACCATTTGTTGATACACTCAAGCGTAATGATACCCAACACAGACACTGCGGTTATGCCAAGCTCACTCGATATGCAAAAAGCCAATCAATACCATGCCTTTTCGGTTCTTGTCGTTGACGATGAAGAGGGCATGCAGGCGATATTAAAAAAAGCCTTGAGTAAATGGTTCACGCGCGTCGACTGCGCCGGAAGCATTGAAGAGGCAGAGGGACTGCGCAGCCAACACCATTTTGATCTGATCATTCTCGACATCAATTTGCCGGGAAGATCCGGAATTGAGTGGGAAGAAGCGTTTGATGACGATGATAAACGTGCCGATGTGATTTTTATGACTGGCTATGCGGATCTCGATACAGCAATCAGCGCGTTAAAACTCGGCGCGTCTGATTTTATTCTCAAACCATTTAACTTAGAACAGATGCTCGCCGCGGTGCAGCGCTGTATGAATAAGCGTTTGGCAGAGCGTCATCAATACGCGCTGAAGCGCGATGTTGCACGGCACATCAAAACCGACATTGTCGGTGGCTCAGAAAAAACCAAGCAACTGAAACAATTGATTACTCAGTTTGCGCCGTCTCGCGCTTCTGTTCTTATCGAGGGTGAGTCGGGTACGGGTAAGGAGTTGGTCGCAAGGGGGGTTCATGAAGCCAGTCAACGCAGTGGGCCGTTTGTGCCGGTGAACTGCGGCGCGATTGCACCTGAGTTATTAGAAAGTGAATTGTTCGGCCATACCTCGGGCGCGTTTACCGGTGCAAAGAAAAACCGAGAAGGTCTGTTTCGTGTGGCCAATGGCGGCACACTGTTTTTAGATGAAATTGGCGAAATGCCGCTCTCGATGCAATCGGCTCTGCTGCGGGTACTCGAGCAACGAACCATACGTCCGGTCGGCAGCGAGCGAGAGATCACGGTGGATGTACGCGTTGTCGCCGCCACCAACCGCAACTTGCAAGAGGAGGTCGAAAAAGGGCAGTTTCGCGCGGATCTCTATTATCGCCTAAATGTACTGAAAATCGACGTGGCGCCACTTCGTCAGCGGAAACTCGATCTGATTGAGTTGATCCCCTTTTTCACGCGCATGTTGGCGTCTGAGCTTGGTATGCCCGATCCTAAGTGGGCGCATGAAGACATCGTCGCACTGAATGATTACGATTGGCCCGGCAACATACGTGAGTTGAAAAACGTCATCGAGCGCTGCATTTTGCTCGGTAAGCCCCCCGCGCATTATTGGCGCCAGACCGACACTCTGCCTGTGCACAGCGCGATCAGTGTCAATGTATCGACTGGCAGTGAGCTGATTGACTTTGGTAGTGATAATCCGCCCACCGGTTACCCCAATAACTGGTCACTTAAAGAGGTAGAAAAAGCGCACATTTGCCAAGTGGTCGAATTGCATGACGGCAATAAATCCGCAGCGGCGCGCGATTTGGGTGTGGCGAGAAAAACCCTTGAACGCAAGTTTAAAGAGTGGGAAGACTCTGACCATGTCTAATCGCCTCAGTTATAAGTGGCGACGCCGTTTTCAGAGTATGGTGCGCTATCGGTTGATGTTTTTGACCTCCGCGCCTATCGCTCTGACGTTGATTGCCTTGATTGGCATTACCATCTACTGGTCGATTCAATACACTTGGCAGAGCGCGTTGGTGGATGTCTCCGAGCGACTTGGCGTGGCCAATAACAGCATCGAACTGATTCAAGAGAAGCAAGCCAATCACGTTAAAGCCTTTGCCGATTCTTACCAATTTCGTGTGCGTTTATCCAAGCGTCTCTCTCTGCATCAAAACAACGCCGATTTCATTTCATGGGTGGCGAGCAAAAAGCGCGATTACCAACTCGATTTTTTGCGATTTCACAGTGTCGATACGATTGAAGACAAGTTCCGTTTTCTCGATCTCACGCGCCGCGAATCCTTTTTTGACCTGTTGTCAAAGCAAGAGCTAGCGATGCTCGGCGGCGATCTGAAAAATCGCGCTCAAGTGCCCATTCTTGGCAGTGACGATATTGTTAGAGAGGGGCTGGTCAGTCGTACTGTGGTTCCGATTCATGATGATCAGGGCGATCTGATGGGATTTCTAGACGGCGGGTTACTGCTTAATAACAGTACTGTTCTGGTCGATCAAATTCGCGATCTTATTTATCCCACCAAACAAGATGCCTTAAGGCCGGTTGGCACCTTGACCCTGTTTCTTGATGATATCCGCGTCAGCACCAATGTACCGCTCGATAGTGAAGACCGCCTCGGCCGCGCCATCGGCACGCGCGTGTCCAATGAAGTGCGCCAAAGCGTGCTTGAGGACGGACAGGAGTGGGTCAATTTGGCCTTTGTGTATGACGCTTGGTACATCACCGCCTATCAGCCACTGCGCGATCAATACGACAACGTGATTGGTATGTTGTATACCGGTTACTTGCTGTGGCCATTTGTCATGACCTACATGACCAACATTGCTGAGGTGTCGATCATTACCGTGCTGCTTTTGATCGGTTCTGGGGTGATGGTCTATCGTGGCTCGCGCGACTTGTTCAAACCTATCGAGCACATTCACCGTGTCGTCAAATGGATTCAACTGGGTAAGGAGACCCGCATTGGCGATTTAGGGCTTGACGAAAACCACGAGCTGGCTCAGTTGGCTAAGCAATTTGACAATATGTTGGACTTGCTTGAGAAACAAAAACGCCAGCTCGAGATGGCGGCGAGCGAGTTAGAAGGTCAGGTGCGTCAACGCACGGCCAGTTTAGAAGAGAAGACGCAACAACTTGAGCTGCATATCCAATTACTCAACCAAACCCGCGATAAGCTGGTGGTCAGGGAGAAGCTGGCGGCACTCGGGGAGTTAACCGCAGGCATCGCGCACGAGATCAACAACCCAACTGCGGTGATCCTTGGCAATATTGAGTTGATTCAATTTGAACTCGGTCAGGAAGCCCATCGAGTCAACGATGAAATAGTGGCGATTCACGGTCAAATTGATCGGATCCGAAATATTACTCGCAGTTTGTTGCAATACAGTCGCCAAGGCGGCGTGCAAGATGAAATCACCTGGCAGCATGTTAATCCCATCATTGAAGAGAGCATTACCCTAGTCAAGACGGGCAGTAAAAAGCGCCAAGTGACCTTTGAGACCGAGCTTTGTGCACACACGCCGGTTGAAGTGAATCGACATCATCTGCTGCAAATCTTGGTGAACCTACAGATGAACGGCATTCATGCGATGCAAGGGGAAGGGACGCTGATCATTCGCAGTCACGATTGGCAAGAAGAGGGGCAGACCCTTGGTGTCGTGATTCAAGTCGAGGATCACGGCTGCGGCATCAAGCCAGAAAACCTAACGCGTATTTTCTCGCCTTTCTACACCACCAAACGCGAAGGTACTGGCCTTGGGCTATCGGTCTCGCAAAGTTTACTTAGCCAAACGGGCGGCGAGATCACAGTGGCATCGACACTAGGAAAAGGCAGCTGCTTTAGTCTTCACCTGCCATGCAAAGCAGATAACGGTATCAAGGTCGCCACCCTATAAAGCATCACACGAAAGGAAAAGCGGTAAAAGGCTTGCAGTTGCCGCTTTGAGCAAGTAGTGTGGCGCCGTTTTTAACGGTTTCAAAAAATAAGGTAACGATTGTGATATCCACCAACAACATCACGCAGCAATTTGGTGCTAAGCCGCTGTTTGAAAATATCTCGGTAAAGTTTGGCGAAGGTAACCGCTATGGCTTGATTGGCGCGAATGGATGTGGCAAATCAACCTTTATGAAAATCCTCAGTGGTGAGCTAGAGCCAACGGGCGGTAACGTCAGCTACGACCCGAACGAGCGTGTTGCTAAACTGAATCAGGACCAGTTCGCCTACGAAGAGTTCACTGTGATTGATACCGTGATCATGGGTTACAAAGAGCTTTGGACGGTGAAAAAAGAGCGCGATCGTATCTACGCTTTGCCAGAAATGACCGAAGAAGAAGGCATGCTGGTGGCAGACCTGGAAGTTCAGTTTGCTGAAATGGACGGTTACATGGCCGATGCCAAAGCGGGTGAATTGCTACTCGCAGTGGGCATTCCTGAAGAGCAACATTACGGTTTGATGAGCGAAATAGCCCCAGGCTGGAAACTGCGTGTGCTGTTGGCTCAGGTACTGTTTGCTGACCCGCACATCATGTTGCTTGACGAACCAACCAACAACTTGGACATCGACACCATTCGTTGGTTGGAAGAGACGCTCAACCAGCGTAACTGCACCATGATCATCATCTCGCACGACCGTCACTTCCTCAACTCTGTCTGTACGCACATGGCGGATCTCGATTACGGTGAATTGCGTGTCTACCCGGGCAACTACGATGAATACATGATGGCCGCTATGCAGGCGCGTGAACGTCTACTGGCCGACAACGCGAAGAAGAAAGCGCAAATTGCCGAGCTGCAAACCTTCGTCGCGCGCTTCTCTGCCAACGCTTCAAAAGCTAAGCAGGCCACCTCTCGCGCGAAGCAAATTGATAAGATTCAATTGCAAGAAGTCAAAGCATCAAGCCGTCAAAACCCGTTCATCCGTTTTGAGCAATCAAAAGAGCTGTTCCGAAATGCGCTGGAAGTGGAAAACCTTAGCCAAGGTTTTGAATCCATGCTGTTTGAAAACTTCAATGCGATTTTTGAAGTGGGCGAACGCGTCGCGATTATCGGTGAAAACGGTGTGGGTAAAACCACTTTGCTCAACACGCTTGCTGGCGTCCTTGAGCCGAAATCGGGGGCTTATAAGTGGTCTGAAAACTCAAATCTTGGTTACTACGCCCAAGATCATGCGCATGACTTTGAAGAAGACATGAACTTGATGGAGTGGATGGGTCAATGGCGACAAGAGGGTGACGACGAGCAAGTGATTCGCAGCTTCTTAGGCCGTATGTTGTTTTCACAAGATGACATCAAAAAGTCCGTCAAAGTGCTTTCTGGTGGTGAACAAGGCCGCATGTTGTTGGGTAAATTGATGATGCATAAACCCAACATGTTGTTGATGGATGAGCCTACCAACCACATGGACATGGAATCGATCGAATCACTCAACAATGCGCTAGAGCAATACAAGGGCACCTTGTTCTTCGTCTCGCACGACCGCGTCTTTGTTGACTCTTTGGCGACACGAATCATCGAACTCAAAGACGGTAAGATCACTGACTTCAAAGGCACTTACGCTGAGTTCTTGAAAGCCAAAGGCATCGATGGCTAATGGACGATCCCTAGGATGACATCATCAATGCCATCCTAGATGAATGATAACGGCCGCTTCAGGTACTCTTTCGATAGAAAGCATCCTGAGGCGGCCGTTTTTGTAGGTCGCGTTGATTGATGTTGCTTAGAAGATTTAGAGTCTTAACGCGTCCCGCTACTCGTTTCCCCTTTGACATCAAACACCATTTTTTGCGCGCCGGTAAAGACCTGAAAACGCAGCCCTTTGGCGCGCGCAATGGTGGTGATGCCAAACTGCTCAGCAAGCTCTAACCCCATTTGCGTGACACCAGAGCGCGAGAGCAGAACAGGAATGCCCATTTGCGCGACTTTAATCACCATCTCAGACGTCAAGCGACCCGTGGTATAGAAGATTTTATCCTCGCCGGACTCTTGATTGATCCACATCTCACCCGCCAAGGTGTCTACCGCATTGTGCCTGCCTACATCTTCGACAAAAGAGAGCACGTGATCGCCCTGACAAATTGCGCAGCCATGCACCGCGCCGGCTTTTTTGTAGGTATCATTGTAATGGGTGAGCGCTTCTAGGGCTTGGTAGATGGCGCTTTGCTTGATCGAGATTTGCGGGACTTGATACCCCTCCAGTTGCTTCATGACATTGCCATACATGGTGCCTTGACCGCAGCCCGACGTGACCGTCTTTTTCTTTAGCGCACCTTCAACGTGTTCAATATCCTCTTTGGTTACCACCGCAGCGGTGTGCGTTTCCCAATCGATGATCACCGACTCAATCGCGTCCGGGTCAGTGAGGAAACTCTGGTTTTTCAGATAACCCAATACTAACGATTCGGGTCTTGAACCGAGTGTCATCAGCGTGACCACTTCTTTCCAATTGAGCATCACAGTCAACGGACGCTCACAGGCGATCTGCTTAACGAGTTTCTCTCCGTACTCGTCATAAACGTCGACTTCAATCGTTTGCTGAGGGTTGGGTTGGGTTTTAATGATGTTGGGTTTCACGTCGACACGGCCTTTCGCATGGGTTTGTATTGTTGTTGAGACAAACATATAGCAATTTGCGTTCCTAAACTCTAGTGAGATCAATATTTAGAATACTCAACCTCATTAAGCACGATCGATGTGCACTCTGTTGTCTATGTTATTAGAGCGACTGAGGCATCGTGTCTCTTTGCGCACACATCAACGCTAGGTACGATATTTGCAGAGCGTTATTTTACTGTTCGTTCTTTAAGACTCGTCTTTTAAGAAATCAATAGTGGGTCTTGTCAGGCGAATAGATAATACGAGCGCCATTCATTTTCTCGAATGGGCTGATAACAATGATACGCTGGTGAACCATGTCAAACTCAATACATCGAATTAAAACCGAGGATAGCTGGCCCATCGCGAGCCGATTGGTGTCGCATGAAATTTCAACTGGGATTTGGTCAACCACCCAATGGCAACTCAAGGAGTTTGAGCTCAACCCCACCTCCGGTGAGCCATTTGTTAGCACGCTGCGCTTATTTAAAGATGAGCGCACGGACTATCGATTCAACTTAAGCGCTCAGCAACCCAAGCTATTCTTAATATTGGATGTTATGGAAAGCGATGAAACGCCAAAAATCGTGATGATCACTGCTTCGCAAAGTGTTGCGGGGCAATACATGGATGGCGATTACCTAGTGCTTTCCAACGCCATGCCACTGCCCGTCCAGGCGTGGATGGAAGCGTTTATCGGCCGACACGGCGAGCTACTCGAAGTGAGACGTAAGAAACGCAAAGGAGCAGGGCGCGCCAGTGGCAAGTAATTTTTTACAGCGTTGGTCCCAGCGCAAACTCGAGGACGTGAGAGAGGAGGCTCAACCTGTCTTACCGTCCGATTCAGAGGCGCAAGATTCGGACGATAGCGGAGCACAGCCGTCGACCAGTGGTGTTGAGGCGAAGCAAGATACGTCAGCGCCGGGTAGTTCGTCACATCATTCTCTCGATGAGTCCTCTGGCGACATCGCCGCACTATTGTCATCAGATGCAGAGCAGAGCATAAAAAAGCTCGCGCTAAGACAACTGTTTCAATCCGGCGCCTTTAGTGAAGTCGATAATCTCAATGATTACGATCATAACTTTAAGGCGGTCAAGAGCTTATCCAGCGATGTGGTGAGTCAATTGCGTGACTGGATGGGTGAACAAGATAAGGCATCCACCAGCGACCCGATAGAAGAACCGTCGCAAGCAGACACGTCATGCTCTGATCTTGACACGCATTCGGATGAAGAGCTCCCAGAGATCGCAGATCCCGTTAATGTGAGTGGGACAAAAGATCCCACATTGTAATAAGGGACATTTTGACCAAGAGATAAAGAAAAGGTGAGACAAATTGTCTCACCTTTTTTATGGTCTTTAGCTGATCAGCACTAACTGTTTATAAAATAGAGCTAATTTACTGATTAATTTGAAATTATTTTTTGGTATGGCATTTGCTTTGCTCTGTTCCATCAAAATAAAACGATAATAAAACACTGGAACGCAGCAATGCATGATCACACACACGTGAGCAGTTACCCGGCGCAAGGTGGGGGAGGTCAACACCTGCCTAGCGAACTTGGCTTAAGGCAACTGCTCGAACAAAGTCAGTCAATCAATGGCCTAGCACGCGCCGCCGCCATTCAAAGCACGGTTGAGCTTGCCAACCTCATCCCACCCACCGTCAGTTATGAAAGCCAAGGCGATACGCTGATCATTGGCCCAACCGCCATTATCGAGAGCGCTGCCGAGCAGTTAACTATGATGGGCAGCGTTACTTTGCTTTCTACCGACGGAGAAGCGGGCACACATCCATCCCTTTACTTTACTCGCAGCGTGCGAGTAAGTGGGTTTCTCGGCGCATTTGAGGTGATGATCGAGAGTCAAGGCGGCGAAAGCAATCTCGCTGCTGCAACACTGGGCCGCAGTCAATTCGATATTGTGCTTGATCTCTGCTTAAGCAGTTGCATGAGTGAAGAAGTGCCGGTGCCGGGTTATTACCCTGTAGGCCGAGGTTACCCCAAACTGACTCAAGCGCTTGAAGAGATACCGACCTTAAAAGGCACCTTTGATAAGCCTAAATATTTTCGTCTCGATACCGACTTGTGCGCGCACAGCTCACGAGGTGTCAAAGGGTGTGAGCGCTGTGTCGATGCCTGTCCGGCAGGCGCACTTTCCAGCCAAGGGAGTGAGAAAACGGGGCATAAGATAGAGATTAATCCGTTTCTCTGCCAAGGGGTTGGCACCTGTGCAACCAGCTGCCCGACGGAAGCGATTCATTACGCGCTACCTAACCCGACACAAACGCAGACGTTTGTTGAGCGTCTATTGGCCAACTACCGCAAGCACAACGGCCAAGCGCCCGTCCTTCTATTTTGCAGTGAACGCCATGAAAGTTACAACGTCATAGCGCTTAAGCAGTTACCTGACAATGTTATTCCCGTCGAGTTGGAAGAGATCGCCAGCGTCGGTATCGATACGTGGTTTGCAGCATTGAGCAATGGCGCTTGCCAAGTGTTGTTTGCCGTCAGTCAGCACATGCCACAAACCATATTGCGCGTACTCAATAGTGAGATTGACACTGCTCAACGCTTTCTTGCGCAACTAGGGATTGAGACCTCGCGTATTGAGCTACTCTATATCGAGTCACTGCGCAGCACGATACCTCAGTTGATCACCGAGCCGTTAAGCATCTCTTTGGGTGAGATCAGTGGCAACAAACGTCAGCGTCTGTTTAGCTGTTTAGATGCCCTCGCGCAGCACTACCCGCCAAGCCAGGTTATCGCCGATGTTCCTGCTCATGCGCCTTATGGTCAAGTGAAGTGTGACAGCACTAAGTGTACCTCTTGCATGAGCTGCGTGGCGGTGTGTCCGACGCGCGCCTTACATACCGACGGTCAATCGCCCTCTTTGCAGTTTGTCGAGCAAGATTGCGTGCAGTGCGGCTTGTGTGAAAAAGCGTGTCCAGAGAGCGCGATTGAGTTAGAAGCGCGCATGAACTGGAATCAGCAAGAGCGAGAGAGCGCCAGAATCATTCACCAAGAACCGGCTGCCAAGTGTTTACGCTGTGAAAAGCCGTTTGCTCCTCAGTCTATGATAGACATGCTGCAATCCAAGTTACAGGGTCACTCACATTTCACCGATCAAGCAGCAATCAATCGTATTGCCATGTGTGAAGATTGTCGTGTCGTCGATATGTTTGAGTCGATGGCGAACGACCCGATGCAACAGCTCAACTATTAGGATTTCAAATGGAAACGACAATGGACCCTCATCCATCCCCGCGCGCAGAAGTGTATCTGTTGATTGCGACCTTGCTGCGCCAGTGCCCCAATGAGCCGATGTTGAACTTTTTGCGAGAGTTAGAGACCGAGTCTGCGAACAATGACATGGTCAAGGCGTGGCAATCACTCAACAGCGCAGCAAAGTACGTCGAGCCAAGCCAACTTGAAGATGAGTTCTTTGAGCTGTTTATCGGTATTGGCCGAGGCGAAGTGGTGCCGTTTGCCTCCTGGCACCTGACGGGCTCTTTGATGGAGAAACCGTTGGCAGAGCTGCGTCAGACGCTAGCCAGACTTGGATTCGAACGCGACAGCCATGTTAAAGAGCCCGAGGATCACCTCGCAGCATTGTGTGAAGTCATGGCGATGCTGGTTCCTCAAGATGAAGTGACTCAGCAACAGTTTTTTAACGACCACATTGCGCCTTGGTTTTATCTGTTTACCGAGCAACTGAATGAAGCAAAGCACGCCCAGTTCTATCGAAGTGTTGCTCAATTGATAAGCGCTTTTCTCACTGTCGAGCAGGTGCGTTTTACGCGCTCGCCAGATCATCACACCAGTACACGAATTGAAGTTAAAGATGCCACCGAGTATGGACCGAGTTCTCTATAGAGATTTGGTCTGAACTCAGGAATAAGAGAGGGCACGATAACAGAGTGACTCTCTCAATACCAATAAGGTAAGGAAGCAAAATGAAAAACAAAAGTGAAGTGGATAATGGACGCCGCGACCTGCTCAAAGGCGTGGCCAGTGCCGCCGTTGTTGGTGCGGTTGTCGCTGGAACCAGTCAAGCCGTAGAGGCAAAAGAGAGCAGCGTTACAGCCACCGAGCCAACCAAAGCTGGCTATCGTGAAACGCAGCATGTGCGCGATTACTACGACACGCTATAGGAGTGAAGACGATGAAACTAACCAAACGCTCCGATACGGTCAGCCAGCAAAATAATCCGCTGGGTATTTCGCGTCGCGCCTTTATGAAAAATAGCTCGCTCGCCGCAGGAGGTGCAGTGGCGGGTGCGTGTCTCTTCACCCCGGGAATGATGAAAAAAGCCGAAGCGAAAGCGGTTGATCCTGAGGCGAAAACCGAAGTAAAACGCACGATTTGTTCGCACTGCTCTGTGGGTTGCGGTATTTACGCCGAAGTGCAAAACGGCGTATGGACAGGGCAAGAGCCTGCGTTCGATCACCCGTTTAACGCAGGCGGTCACTGCGCAAAAGGGGCAGCGCTACGAGAGCACGGTCATGGTGAGCGCCGCTTAAAGTACCCAATGAAGCTTGAAAATGGCAAATGGAAGAAGTTGTCATGGGAGCAAGCGATCAACGAAATTGGTGATCAGTGCTTGTCTATTAGAGAGCAGTCGGGCCCAGATTCGGTCTATTTCCTTGGCAGCGCCAAGCACAATAACGAACAAGCTTATATGTTCCGTAAAATGGCGTCGTTGTGGGGAACCAACAACGTCGACCACCAAGCGCGTATTTGTCACTCAACGACGGTCGCCGGTGTAGCCAATACTTGGGGCTACGGCGCGATGACCAACTCGTTCAATGATATGCACAACTGTAAGTCGATGTTGTTTATTGGCTCTAACCCAGCAGAAGCGCATCCTGTGGCGATGCAGCACATCCTGATCGCCAAAGAGAAGAACAACTGTAAGATTGTCGTCGCTGACCCACGTAGAACGCGCACCGCAGCGAAGTCGGATCACTACGTTTCTCTACGACCGGGCTCGGACGTTGCTTTTATTTGGGGCATCTTATGGCACGTGTTCGCTAATCAGTGGGAAGATAAAGAGTTCATTCGTCAACGCGTGTTTGGTATGGACGAAATCCGTCAGGAAGTCGCCAAATGGACGCCAGCCGAAGTAGAACGTGTAACAGGCGTCAGTGAAGCGGATGTTTATCAGACAGCGAAACTGCTCTCAGAAAATCGACCTGGCTGCGTGGTTTGGTGTATGGGCGGGACTCAACACACCACAGGTAACAACAACACACGTGCTTACTGCGTATTAGAGCTGGCACTGGGTAATATGGGTAAGTCGGGCGGCGGCGCTAACATTTTCCGCGGGCACGATAACGTGCAAGGTGCGACGGACCTTGGCGTGCTGTCGCACACTCTTCCCGGGTATTACGGTCTCGCTGATGGAGCATGGCAACATTGGGCGCGCGTATGGGATCTGGATTTTGACTGGGTGAAGAATCGCTTCGATCAAAACGAGTATCGCGGTCAGAAACCGATGAATAACATGGGTATCCCAGTATCACGCTGGATTGATGGTGTACTGGAAAACAAAGAGAACATCGAGCAAAACGACAACATCCGCGCCATGTTCTACTGGGGACACGCAGTCAACTCGCAAACCCGTGGCGTTGAGATGCGTCAGGCGATGAAAAAGCTCGACATGATGGTGATTGTCGATCCATACCCAACGGTTGCTGCCGTGATGAACGATCGCACCGATGGCGTCTATCTGCTGCCTGCCACAACGCAATTTGAGACCTATGGTAGCGTTACTGCGTCAAACCGCTCAATTCAGTGGCGCGATAAAGTGGTTGAGCCCTTGTTTGAATCCAAACCGGATCATGAAATCATCTATTTATTGAGTCAGAAACTGGGTATTGCCGATCAACTGTTTAAACACATTCGGGTCGAAAACAATCAGCCTGTGATTGAAGACATCACGCGTGAATTCAACAAAGGGATGTGGACCATTGGCTACACAGGACAAAGCCCTGAGCGATTGAAGGCGCACCAACAAAACTGGCACACCTTCCACAAAACCACATTGGAAGCAGAAGGCGGCCCGATCCACGGTGAAACCTACGGACTGCCTTGGCCATGTTGGGGAACGCCAGAGATGAAGCACCCAGGCACGCACATCCTGTACGATACCTCCAAGCCAGTAGCACAAGGTGGCGGTAACTTCCGCGCCCGTTACGGGGTTGAATTTGAGGGCAAAAACCTATTGGCAGAAGACAGCTATTCGAAAGGCTCTGAGATCCAAGATGGTTACCCTGAGTTCAGTGACAAGTTGCTTAAATCGCTCGGTTGGTGGGACGATCTCACGGAAGCTGAGAAAGCCGCCGCAGAGGGCAAAAACTGGAAAACCGATCTCTCTGGCGGCATTCAACGTGTGGCCATCGCCCACGGCTGTATTCCATTTGGTAATGCGAAAGCACGAGCGATTGTATGGACCTTCCCAGATCGCGTGCCGCTTCACCGTGAGCCACTTTATACACCTCGTCGTGATCTTGTTACCGATTACCCAACTTGGGACGACAGTGAATCGATTTACCGATTACCGACGCTCTACAAATCCATTCAAGACCAAGATAAATCCGGTGAGTACCCGATTATTTTGACCTCTGGTCGTTTGGTCGAGTACGAAGGTGGCGGTGATGAAACGCGCTCAAACCCTTGGTTGGCAGAGCTGCAACAAGAGATGTTTGTTGAGGTGAACCCGAAAGATGCCAACGATCTCGGCTTTAAAGATGGCGATATGGTTTGGGTTGAAGGGGCTGAGAAAGGGCGAATCAATGTTAAAGCCATGGTAACGCGCCGAGTTCGCCCGGGTATGGCGTTCATTCCTTTCCACTTTGGCGGCAAATTCCAAGGCGAAGATCTGCGCAGTCGTTACCCTGAAGGCTCTGATCCTTATGTGATTGGTGAGTCTGCCAACATTGCCACGACCTACGGTTATGACCCTGTGACGCAGATGCAGGAAACCAAAGTCACCCTCTGTAACATTCGCAAAGCGTAAGGAGTTACCCCATGGCTAGAATGAAATTCCTATGTGACACCAAACGCTGCATCGAATGTAACGGCTGTGTCACGGCATGTAAAAACGAAAACGATGACGCATTAGAGTGGGGCATACAGCGCCGCCGCGTTGTGACCCTCAATGATGGTGAACCGGGTGAAAACTCGATTTCGGTGGCGTGCATGCACTGTACCGATGCACCATGTATGGCAGTGTGTCCCGCCGATTGTTTTGAACACACTGAAGATGGCATCGTGCTGCACAACAAAGATCTCTGCATTGGTTGCGGCTACTGTTTGTTTGCTTGCCCATTTGGTGCACCGCAGTTTCCAAAACAGGAAGCGTTTGGTGAACGTGGCAAAATGGACAAATGCACCTTCTGTGCAGGCGGACCGGAAACAGAGCCAGGCTCGCCAGAAGAGCGTCAAAAGTACGGGGCTAACCGCATTGCGGAAGGTAAGTTGCCGATGTGTGCGTCATTGTGTTCAACCAAAGCACTGCTGGCGGGCGATGCAGAGAAAGTATCTGACATTTTCCGCCAACGTGTGGTTGAACGGGGAGCAAAAGGGGCTGGTTGGACTGATGGTCATGATCTCGCCTTTGACGCCACTAAGAGCTGAGCACGGAGAGTAGAATGAGTTCTATTTTTAAACGTGCTTGGGTCACCATGCTGTCAGTCATGGCGGCATGGTGGGCCGTATCTCTGCCCGTGCACGCGGAGCAAGAGACAAACGTGGCACAAAGTGAGATGACCCAACTAGCCGGCGCCGATTATTGGAGCCAGGTGCGCGAAGGCGAGGCGGGGTATACAACCTCGCAGTTTCCTGAGCATGGCGTTCTGATCAGTGCCCCAGGGCAAACCTGGTACATCCTCAAAGAAAAGTGGATGTCGCCCGCAGGCGCAGTGGCGATATTTGGCAGTATTGCGATGGTGACCTTGGTCTACTTAGTGATGGGGCCAATTAAGTTGAGTGCGCCGCGTACAGGCAGAAAGATCAAACGCTGGTCACGCCTAGACCGCGCACTGCACTGGAGTATGGCTTTTACCTTTTTGACATTGGCGTTTAGTGGCTTGATGTTGGTTTACGGCAAGCACTTTCTTAAGCCGTATATTCCAAGTGAGCTATGGGGCTGGGTGATCATCACCGCCAAGCAGTATCACAACTACATTGGCCCTATTTTTTATCTCTTGCTGCTGTGCATCCTCGTTAAGTGGTGGCGAAAGTCGGTGTTTAAAAAGGTGGACCTGGTTTGGTTCTTCAAGCTGGGTGGCATGGTGGGCAAACACAAAGGTAGCCATCCGTCCGCAGAGTTTTCAAATGCGGGGGAGAAAGCGCTTTTTTGGCTCTTGATCGTGGTGGGCACCGTGGTTGCGTTTAGCGGGTTGGTGTTGGATTTTCCAATATTCGGTCAAACTCGCCGCGATATGGAGCTTTCTAATCTCGTGCACGGCTTAGCGGCGCTGATTTTGATTTGTGGTTTTGTCTTCCACATCTATATCGGTCTGTTTGGTATGGAGGGCGCACTAGAGGGCATGGTCACGGGTGAAGTCGACGAAACTTGGGCGAAAGAGCACCATGATTTGTGGTACGAGGAAGTCATGGCAAAAACGCCCGAGGGCAACAAAGGAGATAAGCATGAACCAAACGCATAAAGGAATTTGGGTCGCCTATATCCTGAGTTGCTTCACTCCCTTTACCTGTTTGATTTCAGGGGTGATCGCCATTGTGTACGCGGGTTATCGACTCGATAAAGGTGAAGATGGACAGGTGGTGGATTCACACTACTATGGATTGATCAGAACCTTTTTCCTTAATTTGACCTATTTTGTGGTCTTGATCATCACCGTCGCGACATCCAATGGCTTGCTTAAAGGGGTGAACGACTACTGGTATAAAAGCCAGTGGATAGATTCGATGGCTCATGCGATTCCATACATCGGTTTTGCTTTGGGCTTGGTGGCCATTGCAGTCTGGTTTGTGCGTATGGCACAGGGCATGCGATTGCTTCGCCAGAATCAACCGTTTCAATTCTCCAAAGGGCCCAACCTCTAACGGTGACATGGCATTCACATATATCGATAGCGCTCCAATATGGGGCGCTTTATTGATTTGGTGGATGCATTAAATTGGTGCGTTATCACCAAGTTGGTGCCATTGGTTTAAATCTCTCTCACTTTTAGTCGCTCTCCCTTCAAGCTTTAGAATTATTATCCACATAAAATCAATGCCTTATTTTTACTCTGACATATTGCTCAATACTGGCACAGATATTGTTTACTGGCTTTCCTGATTCATTTTTCACTAATTTGGTGAATAGAAAACAACCGACGCACATAAAAAGTGCGCTACATGGAGACAGACAATAATGAGCCTAGATGTAAGTCAGGTACACGGAGCCGTTCAAACCCTGACACAGAGTTCAGATACCCTTTTTTTGCTGCTTGGTGCAATCATGGTGTTTTTAATGCACGCGGGCTTTGCTTTTCTCGAAGTAGGGACGGTGCGCCACAAAAACCAAGTCAATGCACTGGTCAAGATCCTCGCTGATTTCGGTATTTCAGCCCTCGCTTACTTTTTCTTTGGTTACTGGCTTGCCTATGGCGCGAACTTCTTTGCCGATGCGCAAACCCTATCGCAAGGCAATGGCTATGAACTGGTGAAGTTCTTCTTCCTTCTCACCTTTGCGGCGGCGATACCAGCGATTGTCTCAGGCGGTATTGCTGAGCGTGCACGATTCTATCCGGTACTGATTGCCACGTTTTTTACCGTCGGTCTGGTCTACCCAATCTTTGAGGGTATGATTTGGAACGGCAACTACGGCGTTCAAGCTTGGTTTGAAAATCAATTTGGTTATGGCTTCCATGACTTTGCAGGCTCTGTCGTTGTGCATGGCGTGGGCGGTTGGATAGCCTTGGTTGCCGTGCTGTTTCTAGGTATGCGTAACGGCCGTATTCGCGCAGGTAAGCACACCAACTTCGCGCCTTCAAACATCCCATTTTTGGCACTCGGTGCATGGATTCTATGTGTCGGCTGGTTTGGTTTTAATGTGATGTCTGCGCAAACGCTGGAAGGCATTAGCGGCCTAGTGGCGATGAACTCACTGATGGCGATGGTCGGGGGGATTGTGGCGGCCTTGATTGCGGGTAAAAATGACCCTGGGTTTATCCACAATGGACCGCTTGCCGGTTTGGTTGCGGTGTGTGCCGGTTCCGATCTGATGCATCCGATTGGCGCGCTTGTCACTGGTGCGGTGGCTGGCGCACTGTTCGTTTACCTCTTTACCTATCTACAGAACAAAACCAAGATCGATGATGTACTCGGCGTGTGGCCTCTGCACGGCGTTTGTGGCGCGTGGGGTGGTATTGCGGCTGGAATCTTTGGCCAAACGGCACTGGGTGGCTTAGGCGGCGTGAGCTTGACGGCTCAAGTGCTTGGCACCATTGCTGGTATCGTGATTGCGGTCGTAGGCGCCATGCTTGTCTACGGCATCATCAATAGTGTGACCGGATTACGCTTGTCCGAGGAAGATGAGTTTAATGGCGCCGATTTGGCGATTCACAAGATCTCTTCAACCAACGAAGACTGATCAAAAAGCTGTATCCAACCAACTCGGGGCGCGACTAGGCGCCCCGTTTTCGATCATCCATCACAGAAACCACACCTCGTTTAAAACGCTTCGACTATGGTCTAATCCTTATTCCTATTGTTGTTATTGATGAAGTGCTAAGCTAACAGCAAAGGAAGAAAACCAATAAAGGAAGACCTATGAAGTTTCCGTACCGCAACGTCGTTGTATTGACTGGCGCAGGTATCTCCGCTGAATCTGGTATTAAGACCTTTCGCGCTCAAGATGGCCTTTGGGAAAACCACCGTATTGAAGATGTCGCAACCCCAGAAGGATTCGCGCGCAACCCAGACTTAGTGCAAGAGTTTTACAATCAGCGCCGTCTCAAACTCCAAGATGACTCGATTAAACCTAACGCCGCCCATCTCGCACTAGGTAGGCTAGAGCAGGAGTTGGAAGGCAGTGTCACCATCATCACGCAAAATATCGATAACTTACATGAGCGCGGTGGCAGTACCAATGTCATTCATATGCATGGCGAGCTACTGAAAGCGCGTTGCAGCGTCTCCAATCAAGTAGTCGATGAACAGGGGCCGATTCACACCGGTGATTTATGTCATTGCTGTCAAATCCCGTCACAGATGCGCCCCCATGTTGTGTGGTTTGGCGAAATGCCGCTGCGCATGGGTGACATCTATGAAGCGTTGGAAAAGTCGGATCTGTTTATATCCATCGGCACTTCCGGTGTGGTGTATCCCGCCGCAGGATTTGTTCATGATGCAAGAATGCACGGTGCCCATTCGATTGAAATCAATCTTGAGCCCAGCGCTATCGAGAGTGAGTTTGAAGAAAAACGCTACGGTAAAGCAAGTATTGAGGTGCCGAAACTTGTGGATGAGATTTTGTCGCTACAGACACCATCACGCAAGCATGCATAACTGGCGCGACAGGAGCTCAAACGACTCACTCAACGATTAAAGTGAGCAGTTAAATACAACAACGGCCACATTGCGTAGCCGTTTTACTTTGATACTCTTATCGACAATGGATTATCGATATGAGTGAGTCATTCGTGGACTAGTTGTTCACTTTGAGTTTTTGGAAGTACTCATCGTAAAGCACGCTGGCTTCACCCACCTCATCTTGCCATGTGCCGCTTTCCATCACCTCTTGTGGTGGGAAGATGCTTGGATCGTTGGCAAAATCTTCGGGCAGCAAGTCGTGCGCGGTAGCGACGGGGGTCGGGTAGCCGATTTCAACGGCAATTTTCGCTGCGTTCTCAGGACGCAGTAGGAAATCGATCATCTTGTGCGCGGCTTCGATGTTTTTCGCTTCTGCTGGAATCGCTAAGCTGTCCATCCAAAAAATGGCGCCTTTTTCTGGCCAAATGATGTCGATGGATGCGCCCTCTTGACGAGCCATGTAGGCAGACCCATTCCAGAGCATACCCAGCGAGACTTCACCGGCAAGGTAAGGGTTCGCGGGGAAGTCAGAGTTAAATACCAATACATTGGGCATTAGTTTTTTCAGCTCTTGATACGCCGCTTCAATTTCGTCAGGGTTGGTGGTGTTGGGTGAGTAACCGAGTTTGGTTAAGGCGATGTGGAACACCTCACGTGAATCGTCCATCAGCATGAGTTGGCCTTCCCACTTGGTATCCCAAAAGTCGTCCCACTTGGTGACGGTTGAGCGGTCTAGCATATCAGAGTTGATGCCAATCCCCGTCGCGCCCCAGATGTATGGAATCGAGTAGTTGTTACTTGGGTCAAAAGGCTTGTTTAAGAAATTACTGTCGAGATCGGCAAAGTGCGACAACTGTGTTTTATCGATTTGTTGAAGCATGCCTTCCTTACGCATCTTCGACACAAAATAGGTAGACGGTACTACCAGGTCATAACCTGAGCCTTGAGTCTTTAACTTGGCGTACATGCTTTCGTTAGACTCGTAGGTTGAGTAGATCACTTTGATCCCAGTTTCATTTGTAAAGTCTTCAAGAACTTCAGACGGAATGTATTCCGACCAGTTGTAGAAATAGAGTTCTTGATCAGCAGCCATAGCAGGGGAAGCGATAAGTGTCGCTGCGCACAAGGCGCTTGCATAGAATTTACTTTTCATTGTATTTCCGTTTTTTGGTGCGCCATCAAGATCCATCGTTCCTGACGTATCTTATTGATAGTGCAGTGAGTAATAATATTTATCGACAAGATAAACCATACGCGAAAAGTATATCAGCCAAACAAAAAAATAGGCAGCATCCGCTACCTATTTTGTTCTTTTTCGTCTGTTAAACGGTTATTGACCCGCTTTCAACTTCATAAAGTAGTCTTCGTACTTAACCGTCATGTCACCAACCGCATCTTGCCATTCTACTCGGTCAAGATCCTCTTGCGATGGGAAGAGCGGCGCCACATCTTTAAACTTGGCATTAGACTCTGCTACAGCGGTCAAATAACCGGTATCACGCGAGATTTGTTCAGCGATTTCAGGGCGTAGTAAGAAATCGATCATCTTATGCGCGGCTTCTACGTTTTTCGCTCCGGAAGAGATAGCAAAGTTATCGACCCAACCAATGCCTCCTTCTTTTGGAAAGACCAGTTTAAGGTTGAGACCTTCGTTTTGCGCGGCGGCAGCACTGCCATTCCACAACATGCCGACACCCACTTCGCCCGATAAGTAAGGTGCTGCTGGGTTGTCTGAGTTAAAGACTAAGACGTTTGGCATGAGCTTTTGCAGTTCAGCGTATGCTTGGTCGATTTGCTCTGGGTCAGTGGTATTGCCTGAGTAACCCAGTTTACGTAAAGCGATATGGAACACCTCACGCGTGTCATCCATCAACATGACTTGACCTTGCAAATCCGGGTTCCATAGGTCTGCCCAGCTGGTAAAGTCGTTGGCATCGTACATGTCTTCGTTTACGGCGAGACCTGTGATCGCTACCACGTGGGGAATCGAGTATTCGTTGTTTAGATCATAAGGTTTGTTGAGGTAGTTTTTGTCCAAGTTGGCAAAGTTTGACAGCTTGCTCTTATCAATTTTCTGCAACATACCTTCGTCTCGCATTTTAGCGACGAAGTAAGTCGAAGGGACGACTAAATCGTAGCCTTGGTTGTGCGTTTTTAGCTTGGCATAGAGTGTTTCATTCGACTCATACGTCGAGTAAATCACTTTAATTCCGGTTTCACTGGTGAACTGCTCAAGCAAACTGCTGTTAATGTACGGCCCCCAGTTCATAAACACTAATTCTTTGTCTTCTGCACGCGTTTGCGCTGAAAAGAGAGAGAACATGCATGCACTTGCCGTAATTAAAGTTGCCCATTTTTTCATTGACGTTAGCTCCAAACCAAACGTACAGGCCAGCAACACTGGCCATTATCGATAAAAAACAGGACGGTGAGTGCCGTCCCGTACAAAGTCATGGGTATCAGTCCTTCTCGCGAGCAATCAATTGCGAGAGGATAACCAGTGTCAACGACACCACCAACATGACGGTTGCAAGAGCATTCACCTCTGGTGAAATGCCCACCTTCACCATTGAATAGATCTTCAATGGTAGAATTTCATAAGTCGGCCCTGTGACAAAGGAACTGATGATCACATCGTCCAGTGATAGCGTGAAGCTCAGCAGCCAACCGGCAGCGACCGCTGGCTTCGCCAAGGGTAAGATGATTTTGCTTAAAATCGTCCACTCACTCGCGCCCAGATCTTTTGCTGCCTCAAGCATTTTTACATCAAACCCGTTTAAGCGGCTGTATACCGTCACAACCACAAAAGGCAGACAGAAGGTAATGTGGGCGATCAACAAAGTGAAAAAGCCCAGTTGGGCGCCTAGCACCAAGAATAGGGCAAGCAGCGAAATCGCCATCACGATATCCGGTGACATCATGACAACATACAGCATGCCATTCACCGCGTTTTTGCCTTTGAAGTTATAGCGAAATAGCGCCACCGCAGTTAGGCTACCAATCACGGTGGCGGCAGTAGCGGAAAACACCGCCACGTTGATCGAGTGCCACGCAGCTTGCATTAGGCTGTCATTGTTGACCAAGGTTTCGTACCACTTGGTGGTAAAACCATCCCACTTCATGCCGAATTTATTGGCATTGAATGAGTTAACGATCAGCACGATGATAGGCAGGTACAAAAAGCCGTACACAACGCTCATAAAGCTAAATCTAACTGTTTTTCCCATCAGCTTAGCTCCACTTTCTTATTCAAGAGTTTTCCTGCCCGATAGTAGGCGTACAACATTACCGCCATCGCAATGGTCAATGCGATACTGGTTGCCGCGCCGAATGGCCAATCACGTGCATTGAGCACTTGGCTTTTGATCACGTTACCAATGAGCAAGTTCTTCGCACCACCGAGCAAATCGGAGATATAGAACATGCCGAGTGCAGGCAGCAGAACTAATAAGCAACCACCAATAATGCCCGGCATGGTCAATGGTAAGGTGACACGCGTGAAGATTTGCAGTTTGTTGGCACCGAGATCTTTCGCCGCCTCAATGTAGGTATCGTCTAATTTTTCAATCGCCGAATACAACGGCAGAATCATAAACGGCAGCAAGATGTAGACAAGGCCAATCATCACGGCGCTCTCGGTGTACATAATGCGTAGTGGCTTATCGATAAGTTCCAGTGCCATCAATGATTTGTTTAAAATACCCTGAGTACCTAAGACAATTTTTAGCCCATAAGTACGAATCAGCGAGTTGGTCCAAAAAGGAACGATGACCAAAAACAGCATGATAGGGCGCCACTTGGCCGGCATCTTTGCCACGATGTAGGCAAAAGGGTAGCCAATCACCAAGCAGATCAAGGTGGCGACGATCGCCATATAAAACGAATGCCACAGTACTTTGGCGTACAATGGGTCGAATAAGCGCGCGTAGTTGTCTAAAGTAAAGGTCAGATCGATGAGATTTGCTTCGTCACGCGTAAGGAAACTCGTACCAATGATCATCAGGTTGGGTAACAGCACAAATAGTGTTAACCAGCCGACAATCAGTGTGATGATCGCATTTTGAAGATTAAACTTCGACGCTTTCATTGAGCACCACCTCCCAGCTCTCCACCCAAGTGATGGCAACTTTTTGACCGAGAGAGTGATCAACATCCGGGTCATCTTCATTGAAGAATTCACTCACCATGACGCGCATACCTGATTCAAGTTCTATTACGGAGTCGAGCGTCATCCCTTTATAGGTACGCTCGGTGACGTGACCAACGATGCCACGCTGCTCGGACTCTTTGATCTCTTCGATACGTAAGTCTTCAGGGCGTAGCATCACTTGTAGCTTGTCGCCGGCTTGAGCTTCACCTTCGAAGTAAACAACGCTATCGACGCCTTCAATTTCGGCGCGCACACGTTTGTCGTCCAAACGCTCGATCATGGTGGCATGAAAGACGTTAATTTCACCGATAAAACGCGCAACGAATAGGTTCTTCGGCTCTTCGTAAATCTCACGTGGGGAGCCATCTTGCTCGATGACGCCATCGCGCATCACGATAATGCGGTCCGACATCGATAGCGCTTCCTCTTGGTCGTGGGTGACGAAGATGAAGGTGATGCCCAGTTTGCGCTGAAGCTGCTTAAGCTCAATTTGCATCTGCTTGCGCAGTTTGTAGTCCAACGCTGACAACGATTCGTCTAACAGCAATACCTTGGGTTTGTTGACCACCGCGCGTGCAATGGCTATGCGCTGCTGCTGGCCACCGGAAAGCTGGTGAGGCTTGCGTTGCGCCATCTCTTCAAGGCGCACCATGCGCAGCGCTTCAAGGACTCGGGGTTCAATATCTTGGCTCGGCACTTTTTGCATACGCAAACCAAACGCGACGTTCTCAAACACCGTCATGTGCGGGAAGAGGGCATAACTCTGGAAAACAGTATTGACGTGTCGCTGCTCAGCAGGAACATGAGTCACAGTTTGACCATCAAGAATGATGTCACCGTTATCTGCAGACTCGAAGCCCGCAATCATACGTAATACGGTTGTTTTACCACAGCCTGAAGGGCCTAAAATGGTCAAAAACTCACCGTGATTTACATCGAGATTTAGGTGACCGATGATTTCTTTGCCATCGAAGCTTTTACTGATGCCTGCTAAGCGTATAACCGGTTGTTCTGCTGTATTTTTGCTGTTCAACGTCTGTATTTCTCCTACTTAAACAGAACCATAGCGTTGTACCTAGCCATCACTATGGGTATTGATTCATTTCCCTAATGAGAAAGCGCATAAAATAACGTGAAGTTAGAGGCGCGAATCATAATCACCAAAATCGTGAAATCAAAGCAATTTATCAGCCTCCAAGTGAAAAAATTTTTATGAAGTCTGACCTGTATGTTTGTTAACGAAACTAGCCCACGTTATCTAACGTGGGTGGACGAGACTACGACCCGTGATTTGTTTAACCTGTTGCCCACTTTAAAACACAAAAAGTTCAAATATCAATCAAATCGTTGATAAAACTGGCAACAATGACGGTTCTGATTTTAGAGTGCGAGATGTTTCAGTATAATGATGTTAATTTTTTCTCTAAAAGTGAGTGTGCCAGCGTAACATGGCAGGCAGACCAGTGATGGAATTCCAATGAAGAGTGAGTTTGAAAAAGACTTCAACCTTGGCGGCAGTATCGAGCGCGCCTTATCCGGAAATTACGAGCTGAAGGTGGTGGATGTGCTCAAAGAAGCGGGCCAGCACACCATGAAACATTTCATCTCTTTCTCTCCGGCGATCATCGCCTTGATTGCGTTGCAACTGGCGATTTTTTATATCGCTCTAAAATTGCAACTGGGTAATCCTTCTATCATCTTCGATGCGATTTTAGGTACCGCAGAGTTCGACCCCAGTATTTTCAGTGCGATTATGGTCGCCAACTTTAGTTACGAAGTGATCAGTGCACCGATTTATGCCGGGATCAGCTTAATGGCGATGAGTCACGCGGCTGGACTCTCAACCAAGCCCCGCCACATGCTCAAAGGGCTACAACATACCATTCCAATTATTATGGCGACACTGTTTAGCCTGCTCCTTCAAGGCGTGGCCGGAATGATTCTGCCCTTTGTTTCTATGTATTTGTCGCTGGCGTTTAGCAACTCTATGCTCCTTATCTGTGAGAAGCGTGTACCGCCCATGCAATCGCTGCTGTTGTCGCTGCGCGCCGTTAATAAGAAGTTTTTCCCACTAGTGGGTTTGTATTCGGTCGTAACGGTGCTGTTTATCGTCGGTGTGATGTTCTACGGAATCGGCCTCATTTTTGTGCTGCCGTTTTTCTTCCACGTCAAAGGCATCGTGTACCGCAATATGTTTGGTATTAAGCTAAAAATTGTCACCAAAGAACAACCTACAGATGAGAATGATGATGACAACGACCCACAAATTTTCAATGCGTAAGACGGAACTACTTGTTTTAGTGATCGCAGCTCTGGTTGCCAGTTGCAGTTACTACCAGTACGAGAAACAGGATCAAGAAGAGGCGGTGAGCGTTTCCTATTCTCAAGCGAAGAAAGTCGGTAAAGCGCCAGATTTTACTCGCTTTGATGATGTCTCCGAGAAAAAACAGGCGTTCTTCGACTACCTACGCCCGGGTATCGAGTTGGAAAACCAGAGAGTCAAAAAAGAGCGTTCGCGTTTAGACATCATTCAACGTCGTTTTCAAAAAGGCCAGTTAACAGCCAAAGATCGTCAATACGCCTCTGAGTTGGGTGAACGTTACAACGTCCAGCTTCCAGAAGGCGGCATTGATCAAGCTTGGCTTGAGACTATGTTGCATCGCGTCGATGTATTGCCGGAATCTCTGGTGTTGGTTCAAGCCGCCAATGAGTCAGCTTGGGGCACGTCGCGTTTCGCCCGCAAGGCAAACAACTACTTTGGTCAATGGTGTTACTCCGAAGGGTGCGGTGTGGTACCGCTGAAGCGGGGCGATGATATGAGCCATGAAGTTGCCAAGTTTAAATCGGTCCAGCAGTCCATTCATGGCTATTTTATGAATGTGAATCGTAATCACGCGTATGAAGACTTGCGTGAGATCCGTTACCAACGACATGTAAAAGATAAAAGTCTTACCGACACTCAAGCAGCTATCGCTTTAACTAATGGCTTGCTGCGCTATTCTGAGCGCGGTGAGGACTATGTCCAAGACATCAAGACGATGATCATGCACAATCAGGACTTCTGGGAAGATAACCTGACAAAACAATAAGTAACGATAATGACTCGATTAAAGTTAGCCCTAGGACTTGGGTTTGCAGCGGCGATAGCGTTCACGCCCGTCGCAGCGCAAGAATACATGTTTACCTACACCAAGCTTTACACCCACATGAAGCAAAACGCCAAAGAGGGACATGAAGACGTTAAAATCGGCTTCTTTTTTCTCAATGCCGATACGAAGCGTAATTGCGTGATTGAGAAAGCCTGGATGGAAAAAGAGCAGCACTACGAAGAGCTTAAGTCCTCTCAGTACCATGAGCTTTTGGTACCACTCGATAACAATCTGCGCTCTGCGAATCCACTGGTTTTCGTGCGCACCCCGCAAGATCAGCGCTGTGATTTCTCGATGGTCGTCATGACCAAACAGCCAATGGAAGGAGAGGTCTCGTACCAAGAGGTTGAGGTGCTCCTTCCTCAAATGCATGCCATGCTTGTCGATCTCGGAGGGATGTTCGCTAGCTGGTTCACGCCAGATGTCGAAGGTGTCACGTTGGAGTTTCCCAACGATCTCAATGGTGTGATTCAGTTCTCCAATGGCTCAGAGAAAGCGATTGTGGCTGGCAAAGTGCAAGTGGCGTTAAGTGAGATTGGTGAGGGGGGTAAGATAACTCTTCCGACCCAAACTGCGCGAGTGTTGCCATACTTACCCAAGGCAAAATAGCCATCTGCTCGTCTTTACCTAAACGTAATAAGGGCCGCATCTGCGGCCCTTATTCTTTATGACGACTAAACCTGACTACAAGTTGGTCACATTGAGCTGAAGGCTAGGATCGAACTCTTGTACACGATCGTCTTCATCAAGCTCTGGAGTCGGGATCTCTTCTTTATCGAAGCCAATATCTCCACCGTTGATGACACCAGAGTCTTTATCAACGGATTTAAAATCGAACAGTTCAAAGTCAGCCAAGTGGCTAGGTACCACATTTTGCATAGCGCGGAACATGCTTTCGATTCGACCAGGGAAGCGTTTGTCCCACTCATTAAGCATCTGTTTGATGTTCTGGCGCTGCAAGTTTGGCTGTGAACCGCACAAGTTACACGGGATAATTGGATAGCCGCGCAAATCTGCATACTTGATGATGTCTTTTTCACGGCAGTACGCCAGCGGACGAATCACCACGTGCTCACCGTTATCCGACACCAATTTAGGTGGCATGCCTTTCATTTTTCCGCCGTGGAACATATTCAAAAAGAGTGTTTCGAGAATGTCATCGCGGTGGTGGCCAAGGGCAATCTTGGTTGCGCCCAACTCTTTTGCAGTGCGATACAAGATACCACGACGCAAACGTGAACAGAGTGAACAGGTCGTTTTGCCTTCAGGGATCTTATCTTGAACGATAGAGTACGTATCCTCTTCGACAATTTTGTATTCGACACCAAGTGACTCTAAATACTCTGGCAGGATGTGTGCAGGGAAGCCAGGCTGTTTTTGATCAAGGTTGACCGCAATCAATTGGAAATTGATTGGCGCACTCTTTTGTAAACTCATCAAAATATCAAGCATAGTAAAGCTGTCTTTGCCGCCGGATAAGCAAACCATAATGCGATCACCGTCTTCAACCATATTGAAGTCTTGGATGGCTTGGCCGGTGTTGCGGCGGATACGCTTTTGCAGCTTATTAAAGTTGTATTGTTGAGCTTTAGTTAGCTCTTGAGTTTGCTCAGTCATCAGCTTGCAGTCTTAATCAATCATGAATCCAAATGAAGTGCGTATGATACGGATAAATCACTCAGATGCCAGCGTTAGCGCAGAAAATAATTTACCGGCTTGAGGTCCAAACCGCGGTCTTTTGAGAGGAAAGAAAATAGCCTCACCAAAGGGTGAGGCTATTGAAGGAGAACAAGTCCATTAGATTGCTGTTTTAGGATCGAGTGGGCTGATATAACCAGCGGGTTTCAGTGCGAGTACATCGCAATTGATCTTATCAATCACATGTTCAGCGGTATTCCCGATAAACACCGCTGAGAGTCCGGTGCGTCCAGTGGTACCGATAATCACCATAGCGGCATTCTCTTTGATAGCGGCGTCTGGGATAACGTCCTCTGGCAAACCTTGCTCTACAATGGTTTGCTCTTCATCAAAACCATGTTTTTGTCTCAGTGCTTTCATCGCTGTTAAGTGGTGGCCGCGAACAGCATCGGTATAGGTGGTCGGGTCAAACTCTGGTAACTCAATAGTAATGTTGGCCGGTGTGACTGGATAAGCGTTAACAAGCAGCGGACGTGCGCCTAATCGCTCAGACAAACTCTTTAGCTGCTCAACCATTTCATCGTTTAACCCAATGTGTGTGTCATTTTCTGAACCCACGTGCACGGAGGCGAGAATACTTGCGTCCTCTGGCCACGTTTCGTTTTTAACCAGCAACACAGGAGAAGGGCATTTACGCAGCAAATGCCAATCGGTTGGGGTGAAAATCACCGATTCTAAGACGTCATGCTTGCGTGTACCTTTAATAACGATGTCGTGTTCACCAGAAAAGACTTCGGCTATAATCGCTTCATATGGACGGTTGTGCCACACCACTTTGACTTCAAACTCCACGTTGTCATTCAAATAGGGCTGTGCGACTTTTTGCATCCATTGCTCGCGTTGACCGATCACACCTCGGCGCATTGCATCTCTTTCATCAGAAGAGAGCATTGAGGTCATGTCATAAGAGAAGTCATAGATAGAGAGAAAGAACGTCACTCGACTCGGTGAACGGCTCTGCGCGGCAAGCTGCATCGCTCTGGAAAGGGCGGGTTGTTCTTCTTTATTGATATCGGCAACCACTAAAATCTTATTGTAAATGCTCATAATTACTCCTTGGAGTAGAGTTGGGCTATAAGATTAATGTAGCTTACTTTTGAGGAGAGTATTAGGAAAACAATGCGGAAAGTAAAAGAAGTATGATGTAGCTCAGAATAGAGCTACATCATTGAACTGATTACGATTCTTTTGAAACGCCCGCCAGATCCATCAGCGCATCGTGGTCGATGATGGTGATGTATTTCCCTTTCACGCTGAGAATTTCAGACTTTTGGAAACGGCCTAGCAAACGCGAGATTGTCTCTACCGTCAATCCGAGATAGTTACCAATATCACCACGAGTCATGGTTAAACGGAACTCACGAGGGCTAAAGCCGCGCTGCGAAAAACGAGTTGAAAGGTTGTATAGGAAAGCAGCGAGACGCTCTTCTGCGTTCTTCTTTGAGAGCAGGAGAATCATGTCTTGGTCGCCTTTGATTTCATTACTCATCAGGCGCATGATTTGCTGACGCAACTTAGGCATTTTACCTGAAAGGTCGTCCAAGATTTCGTAAGGGATCTCACACACCATCGACGTCTCAAGCGCTTGAGCGAAACTTGGGTGACAATCACCAGTAATCGCATCAAAGCCTACAAGGTCACCGGCGAGGTGAAAGGCTGTAATTTGTTCATCGCCTTGCTCGGTAATGGTGTAGCTCTTAATGGTTCCTGAACGAATTGCGTAAAGAGATTTAAGCTCATCACCCGCTTTAAATAGCTCCTGGCCTTTCTGGATAGGCTTCTTTCGTTCGATAATTTGGTCAAGCTGGTCAAGTTCGGACTCGTTCAAAGTGAACGGAATACAAAGCTGACTGATACTACAGTCCTGACAGTGAATCGCACAACCACCGGACTGAATTCGCTTTGTTGCAGGCTTTTCAGAAATCATAACAACCTTTCACTATTTGATATACATCAATATTTTAGCACCCATTAGCGGCAAAAGGTAGCGGAAAAAAATGTATAAAAACAGGTATCTATAAACTAATTAATAAAATCGATATTGCATCATATCCGGTAAAAATGCCGTAGATTAACAGCATAAACGCAACAATTTGACGAAATACTGAAGAATTTTGAATCCGCTTAAGCGCCTCAGCCCCCATGCCAACCGCCAGCATCGCGGGTAGGGTTCCCAGCCCAAACATCAACATGACTAAGGCGCCGTTTAGCGCGCTGCCAGACACCGCAGACCACGTCAATGTGGAGTAGACAAGTCCGCAGGGTAGCCATCCCCAGACCATGCCAAACGGAAGGGCGTGCAAGGGGGATTGTAAAGGCAGTAGGGATTTGCCCGCTGGAGCGATAAAACGCCAAAGCTGCTGACCCAGCTTTTCAATATGCAGCAGTCCGTGCCACCATTTTCCGATGTAACACGCCAGAAAAATCATGAAAAGTGCCGCCAGCAAACGAAGCCATATCAAGACACTATTTATTTGGCTCAGTTTGCTCAACGACGCCACTGCGCCGCCGACGATGGCTCCAAGCAGTGCGTAACTGATTAATCGACCAAGATTGTAATAAACGGGCGTCCAGCGAGAGGGCGAGGTTTGCCCGATGGTGAGCATTGAGGCGATACCACCACACATCCCCATACAATGTCCGGCCCCGACAAGACCGATAACAAACGCGCCAAACCAATCAATCATCATGGCTCACGTTTCTTTTGCTCAGACTCATCTTCGTCAAACAGAATGTTGTGACCTTGACGCTCGAGATCTTCAAACTGCTCGCTTTTCACTGCCCACAGAAACACCGCTACGGCAACACAAACCAGTACGATGGCAATAGGGATTAAGATATACAAGCTTTCCATTTACTTACCCTGTTCTTTGAGCAAACGCAGAGAGTTCGATACTACAATAATTGAGCTTGCAGACATACCAACCACAGCAAAATAAGGCGCGACCAAGCCGGCAACAGCGAGTGGCAAAATCAGTACGTTATAGCCCAGTGACCACGCGAGGTTTTCACGGATGATTTTTCGAGTTTGCAGCGCGAGTTTGCGTGCATCAAGGATTCGTTCCAAGTGATCACCAAGCAACACCATGTCCGCTGAGGCTTTGGCAACATCGGCACCACCACCCATGGCGACAGACAGATGCGCGCCGGCGAGAGTAGGGGCATCGTTAATGCCATCCCCGATCATCATGGTGACGTCATTCGCATCAACGTGGTTTAAGAATTCGAGCTTGTCTTGAGGCTTGGCTCCTGCGACTACATCCTCAATCCCAATTTGCTCGGCGACCAATGTCGCGTTGGTGTGGGAATCACCCGTTAGCAGCGTCACTTTGATGCCCGCTTGCTGAAACTGCTCAATAAACGGCTTGGCGTCCTTACGAATCGGGTCGTGATATTCAAAGGTGGCCACTAGCTCGTTATTCAGTGATAAGTAAATGCAGTTAGGTGAGGGACTCGCCCCTTCACCAATCACAAACGAGGCACTGCCTATTTTCGCAATCGCACCATCAATCGAACCGGTTACACCAGAACCAATTACGTTCTCGATGTCTTGAATCTCCAGACTCTGAACCGCATAAGGCTTAAACGCACGGGCCAGAGGATGATTGGCGTGGGACTCCAATGCTGCGGCCATAGAGAGCACTTCTTCACGAGTGATATCTCCATGGAGCGTCACGTGACGAATTTCAATGTCACCATGCGTTAAGGTCCCGGTTTTATCGATGATCAAATGGTTCACTTTACACAGCGTTTCGAACACGTGGCTTTTGCGCAGAAGTATGCCAAAATTGCCCATGCGAGATGTCGCGCAGGTCAACGCCGTTGGTGTCGCGAGAGAGAGGGCGCAAGGACAGGTCGCGACCAATACTGACAACATGATCCAGAATGCATCGTCTGGGTTTGCTTGGTGCCAAAAGAACCAGGTAACCGCAGCAATCACCAAAATAATCGTGACAAAATAGCGCGCAACGACGTCGGCTATCTCGGCGATTTTGGGTTTCGCAAGCTGTGCTTCATCTTGCAGGCGTACAATTTTCGAGATCATCGAGTCCGCTTTGCTGGATGTCACCTCAAGTTCAAACGCTTCCTCGCCGTTGAGGGTACCGGCGTACACATAATCCTCGACATTTTTCACGACAGGAACGGATTCGCCCGTTAACATCGACTCATCGATGTGGACTCGGCCTTTGATGATCTTGCCATCGGCAGGAATGTGCTCACCGGGTAACACGCGGATTTGATCACCAAGTTTTAGGCTTCTGACGGCAATTTGGTCACCTTGAACCGTGGTGGCCATTGCAGGTATTAATTTAAGCAGGTTTCCACTTGCAGCGGCGGCTTTGCGTCTTGCGCGCATTTCAAGAAAGCGGCCAACCAAAAGGAAAAACGCAAACATCGAAATGGATTCAAAGAAAACTTCACCTTGCTCTGTAATGGTCGCCACCAAACTGGCAAAGTAGGCAAAAATCATCGCCAAAGAGACGGGGACATCCATGCCGAGAGTTTTACTGCGTAAGCTACGCCATGCATTTAGGTAAAAGGGCAGCGCCGAGTAGAGCATAACCGGTGTGGCAAAAATAAGGCTTACCCAGCGAAAGTAGTGTTTAAACTCTGGTTCTAGATCGCCAAACACCTCAAGGTAGAGCGCCACTGCCAACATCATGACTTGCATGGTCGCAAGGCCAGCTATACCTAACCGATAGAGGTACTGCTTCATTTGCTGATGGTAAGCCGCTTCTTGCTGGTCAGCTTCAAATGGCGCAGCTTTGTAACCCAATTGGTGAATCGACGAGAGAAGATCGCTGAGTCGAGTTTTGCTTTTATCCCACGCGAGTATCGCACGATTGGTCGTGGTGTTGACACGAATAGACAAAACGCCAGATTGGGTCGAAACTTGTTTCTCAATCAGCCAAGCACAAGCCGCACAAGAGACACCATCGAGTGACAATGTCACCTCTGCATGTTCTTCATTGGTTCTGACAAACTCCGATTGAACCTCTTCGTTGTCATAGTGAATGAGTGCCTTAAGCTGCTCGGGAACCAGTTCGACTTTTTCTGCAGGCGCTGTTCGATATTGATAGTAGGACACGAGCCCGCTATCAATAATCGTTTGGGCGACGGTTTCACACCCTGGGCAACACATATCGCGAGATTCGCCGAGGATCTCCACCTTATAATCCGTGTTGTCTGGTACTTCTTCACCACAGTGGTAACACGTTTTACACATAGCTACGCTTACATCAATTAGTTGGAAAGAGGGATGGCCATCTCAGAAGGGAATGTCACGCGGCCTTGAATTAACCATTGTGCATCATGAGGGGTCAGTTCGATAAACCAGGGGCCTTGCAGCGCCTCGTCGAGCTCAAAGCGATATTGACCTTTGGCGTCAGACGTCAGTAATCGGCTAAAATCGCGATCAGGCAGTGTGCGATGGGCAAACATCGCGGTGATTGCGGGGAAGTGTTCGAGAGTGCCTTTATCAAGCGTGATGACGATAGCGTTTTCGTCAGAGACGACTTGAGCGCTCAGTCCTAACTCTTTTGCAACGTGAATCTTTGAAATATCAACGTTGATCCCTTTTCCTTTTTTATAGTAATCCTCAGTAACCAGATCGACCGAGTTCTGAGAGAAAATAACGACCGTTATAATAGTCCACACCACCACGATCGATGGAAGGATGATTAGAAACCACGGCCAAAACTGCTTATACCAAGGCTTTTCCATAAAAAAGTTCTCAATTTATAAAATGAAATCAGGGCTTTAACTGTAAAGGAAAGACAGCCCCATTACCATCTGTTGACAGCATGGGGCTGGAATTGAAATGTAACTTATTGTTCTGAGTTGCTTAGGCTCCATACATAGGCAGCGACAAGTTGCACTTTGTCTTCACCTAGTATGTCTTTCCAAGCTGGCATTACGCCTGAGCGGCCGTTCATGACCGTCTCTGTCACTTCAGCACGCGAGCCACCGAACAACCAATCTTGGTCAGTCAGATCCGGTGCACCCACAGCTGGGTTACCTTTACCGTCCGTACCATGACAAGCCGCACAAACCGCAAAACGTACTTTACCCGCTTCTGCTTCGCGCGCGTTCACGCTACGACCTGACAAGCTCAGCGTATAGCTCACGACTTCTTTCACGCCTTCTTCGCCAAGCGCATCTTTCCACGCAGGCATTTGACCGATTCGGCCTTGCATGATGGTGGTCACGATAGCTTCTGGCTCGCCACCGTATAGCCATGCGTCGTCAGTCAAATTAGGGAATCCTTTTTGACCGCGAGCGTCAGAGCCGTGACACTGCGAACAGTTTTGTAAGAACAGGCGCTGACCCACTTTTACTGCTTCATCATCCGCTGCAATCGCAGGGATAGGGCGCAGATCAGAGGAGCCATCAACATACGCAAGTCGCTTGAATGCTTCACCAAAGTAGGCATCTGCATCATCAAGCTCTTTGGCGTATTGTACTAGCTGCTTGTTCTCTTGAGAGGCGGCAATCGACGCTTTTGACTCTTCAACCGAACGAACGGTTTGATCTGAGCTCTGCCAGCCCAAGACACCTTTAAAGCTGCCAAGACCTGGATAAAGCGTTAAATAGATCGCTGCAAATACGAACGTACCAATGAAAAGGTAGGTCCACCATTTAGGTAGAGGATTGTTAAGCTCACGAATACCATCGTATTCATGGCCCATATCAGCGCCTTCCTCTACGCCCATTTTGTCTTTAAGACACCAGATAAGTAGTGCAGCACAGCCGACCAGTGTTCCGACCGTGATGATAATTATCCAAAGACTCCAAAACGTCGTCATTGCTTAGTCACTCCCTGTTCTTTTTTGGGCTGTTCAATCTCGTCAGCAAAGACAAGGTTGGCATCTTCTTCGAAGCGAGCTTTACGGTTTTTGCCGTAAGCCCACCACACAACGCCAATAAAGCTCACGAACAGAACGATGGTCCAAATACTGTGAATAGTACCGATATCCATTACGTCACCCCTTATTTACTTCATTGCGTGACCAAGAGACTGAAGATAAGCAATGATGGCATCCATCTCTGTTTTACCTTCTACATCTTTAGACGCGTTTGCGATTTGTTCATCTGTGTAAGGCACGCCGAATAGGTCGCGGAAAATACGTAGTTTCTTCTCAGTGTCCTTACCATCCAGTTCATTGTCAGCCAGCCATGGGAAACCAGGCATGTTTGACTCAGGAACCAACTCGCGTGGGTCAATCAAGTGAACGCGGTGCCACTCGTCAGAGTAACGGCCACCAACGCGCGCAAGATCTGGACCTGTACGCTTAGAGCCCCATAAGAACGGATGCTCCCAAACGCTTTCGCCCGCGACGGAGTAGTGACCGTAGCGCTCTGTTTCCGAACGGAAAGGACGAATCATTTGGCTGTGACACACGTTACAACCTTCGCGAATGTAAATATCACGACCTTCGAGTTCCAACGCAGAATAGGGACGCAAGTTTTCAACCGGCTCCGTTGTCTGTTTTTGGAAAATCAGTGGCGTGATTTCTACCAGCGCACCCAAACTGATGGCAAACACAATCAGGATCGCAAGCAAACCGACATTACGTTCTACTAGTTCGTGGCGATTGTTAGAATTTGAACTCATTCTTTAATCTCCTTAAGCCGGTTGCGGGATAGCTTTTAGGCTATCTTTTGGCGCGGTAACGGTTTTGTACGTGTTGTATGCCATGAGGAACATACCTGCTAGGAAAATAAAGCCACCTAGGAAACGTACAAAATAGAACGGGTAAGACGCTTGCACAGACTCTACAAAACTATACGTTAATGTGCCGTCTGAGTTCACTGCGCGCCACATTAGGCCCTGCATAACGCCCGAAATCCACATCGCGACGATGTAAAGAACAGTACCGATAGTGGCAAGCCAGAAGTGGGCGTTGATCATGCCAACAGAGTACATACGTTGCTGACCGAACAGACGCGGAACCAAGTGGTAAACCGAACCAATCGACACCATAGCAACCCAACCTAGCGCCCCTGAGTGCACGTGACCGATTGTCCAGTCAGTGTAGTGGGAAAGGGCATTGACGGTCTTAATCGACATCATCGGGCCTTCAAACGTTGACATGCCGTAGAACGACAGAGATACGATAAGGAAACGCAAAATTGGGTCATAACGAAGTTTGTGCCATGCGCCAGATAGCGTCATGATACCGTTGATCATGCCACCCCAAGAAGGTGCGAACAATACGAGAGACATCACCATACCGAGCGACTGAGTCCAGTCAGGCAGAGCCGTGTAGTGAAGGTGGTGTGGGCCTGCCCAGATGTATAGCGAGACCAATGCCCAGAAGTGAACAATCGACAAACGGTATGAATAAACGGGACGTTCAGCTTGCTTAGGAACAAAGTAGTACATCATGCCAAGGAAGCCAGCGGTCAGTAGGAAACCTACCGCGTTGTGTCCGTACCACCATTGTACCATTGCATCAACGGCACCGGAGTAAACAGAGTAAGACTTACCCATAGAGACCGGAATCGCCATGCTGTTAACAATATGCAATACAGCGACAGTGATGATGAACGCACCAAAGAACCAGTTTGCCACGTAGATGTGTGATGTTTTACGCGTAATCAGTGTGCCGAAGAACACCACTGCGTAAGCCACCCAGACAACAGCGATCGCAATATCGATCGGCCATTCTAGTTCCGCGTACTCTTTACCCGAGGTAAAACCGAGTGGGAGAGTGATCGCGGCTGCGAGGATAATTGCCTGCCAACCCCAGAAGGTGAAGGCGACGAGAGGGCCACCAAATAGACGTGTTTGACAAGTTCTCTGTACAACGTAATAAGACGTTGCGAATAGGGCACTTGTACCAAACGCAAAAATAACCGCATTAGTATGCAGAGGACGTAAGCGACTGTACGTCAACCACGGCGTATCAAAGTTTAGCTGTGGCCAAACTAATTGAGCGGCAATCAAAACACCAACAGCCATGCCGACGATACCCCAGAGAATAGTCACTAAGGTAAACTGACGGACGACCGTATAGTTGTAGTTTTGTTCTAGCTGCTTTTCTTGGCTCATTTGCATGCTTCCAATTTCTAATTAACTACACTTTACTTCCAACACGACACATGTCGTAATGCCACCCAAAACCTCAAGAAAATGTCGCCAATCTCAGTTGGTTAAATAATCTTGCCAGTTTTTAAAAAAAGTGGCACTTTCAGCCGCCAACTATACTTCATTTAACAATTCAATGACAGCATAGTAACCTTACACTTGGTCAGGTTTTGGCCTTTTATTTTAAAAGTTTGAAGTTTGTTACACGGAGAACCCAACAGAATGGCAGCCCAAAAACTTACAAGAGGTCGTTTTGCTCAAATAATCATCATGTTAACCTTGCTTCTGACGGCGTTTTTCTGGCGTACTATCACGCACAAAGATGCGATAGAAGTGGTGTGCGAACTCAAACCCGCGTGCACATTTGTTGTCGAAAACGACCGCTTCACCGCAAAATTTGAGGCAAACGAGATTATCATCACCAAGCCCAACACAAAGTGGCTGCTAAAATCGTTAGAATCACCGCAAACAATTACGGAAAGTGATACTGACTGGAGACTCGAGGCTCCCGTCAATGAAGCGTTAAGCCTAAGCTTGCAAGAGCTCAACAAGAGCAAAGAAGCGACAATCAAGTTTCGAATGTAACTGAGCCCAAATTTGGGATAATTAACGTCCTACAATCCATTTTGATAGCCAATGGCTCGAACAGTGAGATGTTAAATTTGACGCGAACGAGCGAGAAAACGTGCGACTTCTTCGTCGAAATCACAAATTATGAGCATCGCTCAGCATTAATAATCAGCTTTGGAAATCTTTGATTAACAAACTGATTATTAGGTATTTTATGGTAAATGCAGTTATGTTTAATGGAACATCTTATAGGATGGGTAGATTGGATAGGGAGTGGTCTTCCCTGTGTTTTCCTAAAGCCTATTTAACATAATATACATAATACGCACTCATTAACACGAGTAAATAGGCTGTCAGTTTGTATCGTAAACACTGCATAAGCGCCTGAAATCGCTGATAAACCTAGCCCGTTATACTTTTTTGCGATGTTTGCCCATACAGCTTTAATGTGTGGGTTTTCGTTGCGATCAGCGTGGCATCCAAGCAATGCAATTTCCGGATCGATTCCTGCGCCTTTAGCTAGAAAAATTGCTTCTTCATCAGACACATAACGAATGCCTTTGCGAATATTGCTCAGTTTCTGCGGCGTTAGATTCAAATCGTGGGCAATCTGCTTGTCTTGTATGTAGTTTTGCGCCTTTTTGTAGGCGTCTAACAGCTCATTTGCATACATAGAATTTCCTCTCTTTGCACATATCTTAGCTTGTTAATCCTGATTTTTCGCTATTGCCAATCCTGATTATGCAGGACTAGAATCCTGATAAATCGTTACTAGCTTGTATCTGTAACTTAATTTGGCTTGGTGGTTCGGGGTCGCTTGTCCTTGAAACATTCGATTAGAACCGCCGAGCCAATCCAATCTCGTTCAAGGTGGCTGATTGTGTTACGCACTGTAGAAACATCACAAGGACAATTCGAAACACTGGATTTCATTCCGGTTTCCGATCCTATGCGTACCGATTACGAGCGCGACTATCTCTTTGATCATCTCGACTCGTACACGGACCACACCAACCCGAACGTCTCTTACCGCTCTGTGCGTCGCCGCGCCCTCGCCGCTCAAATTTATTCGCACGACTTATCCGAGTTCATCAAGCCCAATCGCGCACACCCATGCGAACAACTGCTTAAACTGACTCGACGTCACGGCGATTTTGCGCCGCACATGATGCGCGCATTCACCAACATTCTTGAGCGTAAGAACTACGTCACCGCCTTGTCTATGCTCGAAGACGCTGACCAACGCTTACGAGAGAACGGCATCCGTTTCAGTCGCACCGACGAAGAGATTATCGAGCTGGCCAAAGCCAAAGCACGCGCGTTTGCGAAACAGCTCGTCGCCATCAAAGACGTGAACGCACGTTTTGAGCGCGCCGAATACTTACTGGACACACTCGGTTTGGCGTTTCGCCCTGAGCTTATCAAACAAAAAACCAAACGTGGTGAACTCGATGCCTTGGTCAAACGCGCTTGTTGTGACAAGTGGCTGCGTCGTCAGCTCCGTCGCCGCTACTTTAGCCAAGTGGAATCGGTCGCCCGTGACTTACTCTTGGTGCACAAAACTCAAGACGCGTATTGCTCACAATACAGTGTCGATGTGATGAAAACGCGCAAAGCCGACACCGAACAAGCGCTCATCAATACCGCGTGTTATCTCGAAGACGATCCGCAAACGTGGTTCACGCTCCAAGAACTCGCGTCCAAGTCCACATCCAACCCGATGATTCGCCGCGCTGAAATGTTTGTGCGTCTTCGCGCATTCGAAGATATTGCCAAAGAGTCGGGCCACCTTGCGATGTTCTACACGGTCACGGCCCCTAGTCGCTTTCATGTCTACAAAGGCGATGACATCAACCCAGCATGGAGTAAAGCTGGGAAGCCGTCGGCCCTTGATGCCCATCATCACTTGCTTGGCGTCACCAACGCGTTTCGCAAAGACCTCGATAAACTCGACATCAAAATTTATGGGCTGCGTATTGTCGAGCCACACCACGACGGAACGCCACACAATCACATGCTGTTTTTCATCAGCCCCGAGCACAAAGACACCGTGACCAAGCTATTGCGTCATCACGCGATGGCCGATTCACCCAAAGAGCCCGGCGCGAAAAAATACCGCTTTAAGTGTGAACAGATTGACTGGAAGCGCGGCTCTGCGGTTGGTTACGTTGCCAAGTACCTCTCCAAGAACATTGACGGCGCCAACATCGACACCGACAAAGACACACAACTCGATGGCAAATCTACCTCGTCGGCGGTGGTGTCGTTTAACCGCATTCAAGGCATACGCCAGTTTCAATTTTACGGTGGCCCATCGGTCACAGTGTGGCGTGAAATGCGCCGCTTTCGAGAAGAATTCAAAGAGGACGATGCTGTGATAGCAGGAAACACCCTTTCTAAGGATGAGCATTTTGTCCTAGAGACGATACGAAAAGCGGCGGATGACGGCGACTTTAAGCGCTTTGTCATGGCGATGGGCGGCGTGTTTGTCCGACGCCATGACCAAGAAGTCAAAGCGGCCTACGTCAAGAAAGTCAATGTTGAGGGCCTGTTTCGTCAAACCCGCTATGGCGACGAAATGAGCGCGGCCATTGCTGGCGTCATGTTCAAGGGCAAACTCATTCAAACCCGTTTCAAAGATTGGAAGTTTGCCAATAAGAAACAGTTCGTGCGTGGTATTCGCACCATGATGCAAGGCACCACGCTTGTGTTCGATTCACTCGAAGCGCAGCAAGAATACTTAGCCATGAAGCTGGAAGAGTACGAACGCATCCAAGAGCAAGCGGCCTTTTATTTTGATATGCCGTCGATTGAAGCGGCCATCCTATTTGACGGCGAGATATACACCCAATACGACTCCCCGCCCGATGGTTGTCCTAGTTGGGCGCAGCCCGACTGGGACAGCCATCAGGGCGGCTTGGACTTGTGTCACTAACTGTCGCTTAAATTTTTACCCCAAACGAAACCATCAATAAAGAGGACAAGCCATGAAAACCGAAGGACTGATTTTAGACCCGTCCGACATTCGCCAAGAAACGCGCATTGGCCGCGATGGCGAACATCAGACATTTGGCAAGTTGAATCTCATCACCACCAATCCGACCAACACCATTGAGGTGCGCATCTCCCCGGAGCTGTGGCAGAACGGAAAAGCCGGTGAACTGCTCAAAACACTCGTCGGCAATCGCTCGTCGTTTGACATTGAGTACAAGAAATTCAGCTTTGCGGATAACGACGGCAAACACGTATCGATGGACGGGTTCCATCTCTACGCCCTGCCCCAAACCAAATAAGTGAATCACCATGACCGATACCCAATTCATCGAGTTAATGGCCAGGCTAGACAACCTGCAACTGATGTTGTTCATCGCCTTGTGTCTGGTGCTGATGGGTATCGGTTGGTTTATCGGAGGTCAAAGATAAATGCTGTCTATTGAGTTCATGCTAGGCGCCTTTGGGACTGCCTTTATCTCTGGCCTTGTGGTCGGAAAACAACTGTTGATTTTCAAGCGTTCAGTTGAAATTTCAACGTCAAATTGATGGTTAGGTTAAAGGAGAATAACCATGAAAACACTGAAATCTAAAATCGCTGTCGGCCTTGCGCTCGCAATGACCGCTGGCGTCGCTTCTGCTGCGTTACCTGCTGACGCGCAAGGTGCTATCGATTCTATCGCCCTCTTTGTGGACGATATTCTTGTCGCCGTTTGGGGCATCGTGACGGTCGTCACGGTGGGCTTTGTGGGCATCAAGCTGTTCAAAAAAGGCGCCAACAAAGCGACCTAATCGCTTGGTCGTCGGGTGTTCAAGGCCCCGACATTTTCCCCTCGTGCAAACGGACATGGCATCATGAACATTAAACCAAGCATCTTCGCACTACTCGTTTTTATTGGTGTTTCGTTTAGTGCTCACTCAGCCAATCAATGGAAGTTAACGGGTGTCATTCCTCCGCGCATTGTTGATGACTTCAATCTCACCGAGGAACTTGGCTGTTTTCAAATGTCTGACCATTACACTAATTACTCTTTCCGCTATCAAAGCCTATGGCACGATTACAGCGAACTCGGTTACATCCAATTCATCGGCAATCGCTATTGGGGTTCGGGTTGTTCCGGTGAGTTTGAAACAAGCTCTTGGTATATGAACGTCCGACGTGAGTCGTGCGACCTTGGTGAAAATCCCGACGGCACTTGTAAAAACACTTGCCAGTTCTTCGCCGATGATGGCCGCGTGATGAATCGCAGTTGGGAGCCGTATATCTACGGCATGGACGTCACAGGGTCACGTTATGGCAGCGCCGAAACTCAGTATTGCGAGCTGCGCCGTATCAATAGTACGGTCTGTACGGTGGGCGATTTTGGTATTACCCCCGCTGATTCCTGTACCAGTGACTTTGTGTTTACGGGCGCCCTTTCAACGAGCGATTCAGAATTCTTTGGCGGCACACCGCCGGGCACCTGCTCACCCGGTGTGGCGACCTATCCCGCTTGCTTAGGCGCCATTGACCCGACTAATCCGATTGATACGCCAAACCAAGACTTTGACCGCGACACGGCCACACCCTCTGACCCTTCCGCGCCAAGTTTTAGCAAACCCGAACCCGATGAAGTCACGCCAACGGACACCACCGACACCGCTGTTCTCGAAGCCATCACCAATTTAAACCGGGACAGCAACCTTGGCTTTGAAGCACTGAGCACTGACCTCAACGATGGCTTTACCCAAGTGAATGACACACTGGCCGACTTGGTATTGTCGAGTGATGCCATTGGCCAAACCGCCGTTGACCAACTCAATCAGGACTATCAAATCTACCTCAACACCAAAGATTTGATGCTCCACCAAACCAACACGATTGCCGAGGGCGCCGATGCCGTCGTCAGTAACTTGCATGGCCAAACGTCTGCACTCAGTAATCAATTGGCGTCATCCACCGACACCATGACCGACAACTTAGAGAATTTAGGCGATCGGATTGTCGATAAACTCGATGCCGTTTCACTGACCGATGGCGTGTGTAACCCGAATGATGATCCGTTGAACTGTGAAGGGGTCAACGGCCTAGACACGGACTTGGCCACACGTATACACAACGAGGTCAACTCGTCCGTCGCAGAGCAGTTCGACGCCATTGAAGCCGACATGATGTACAACGCAAATGAGTACACCAACGATTACTACTTCAACGACGCGCTGCAACCTGTGAAAAATGTCGTGCGCCGTTTGGAATGGTTGTTTCCCTACTCCATTAAAGAGTGCACATCGTTCACCATGCCCTCGCCGTTTGGCGTGGTCGATTTCGGTTGTGAGTTCTCCGTTCAGTTCAAAATCGTTGCGTCATTCTTGATTTATCTCTACACGGTTTGGTCGTTGGTTGACATCCTGCTCAATGGCGTGACCCCGGCTCCCGGTACGGTTCCGCATCGCTCGCGAGGTATTTAATATGGCACTTCCACTGCTCCCCATTCTCGGTACGCTCGGTAATGCGCTTAAAATTCCGTCTCTGGCCATCTTTTTAGGTCAGATTGCCTCAAACATTTTGGGTTGGTTCGCGGTTCGCATGACCCGCTCTTTGGCCATCAACCTCACCATTTTGACCCTGTTAATAGGGCTTGCCGGGACCATTGCGACGACCATCTATTTTTCGGTCATGAGCATTTCGTACGTTACACCCCCTTACCTTAATCAAGCGTTCGCCTACTTTGTTCCCAATAACGCGATCCCTTGTATGAGCTGCGTTTTGTCTGCGCGCGTTCTTCGTTGGCTTTGGGCGTGGCAGTTCTACGCCATCACTAAAGTGTCGAGCTAATGGCGGTTTACTTTGTCACAGGTAAGCTTGGCGCGGGGAAATCCTTGACCTCGGTGGGCCGCATACGTGAAGCCTTTGAGCGTGGTGTGCCTGTCGCCACCAACCTCAACATCAACTTGGCCGCCATGCTAGGTCGTAATAAACGCAATACTCGCCTGTATCGGGTACCGGATAAGCCGTCATTAGCGGATTTACAAGCGCTCGGTAAAGGCAATGCGTCTTACGATGAAAGTAAAAACGGGCTGCTTGTCTTAGATGAGTGCGGCACGTGGTTTAACTCGCGCACATGGAACGATAAGAGCCGCCAAGACGTCATCAACTGGTTTTTGCATGCGCGTAAACTCGGTTGGGACATCATCTTCATTGTCCAAGACATTTCGATAGTCGATAAGCAAGCACGGCTCGCGTTGGCTGAACATACGGTGTTTTGTCGCCGTTTAGACCGGATGCAAATACCGATTATCTCCACGCTAATTCGTGTTATCACGCTCGGTCAACTGCGCTTGAGGCTTCCCAAGCTGCACATTGGCATTGTGAAGTACGGCGACAACGCCCAATCGTTGACCGTGGACAAGTGGCACCTTTGGGGCACCGACTTGTACGCCAGTTACGACACCAAACAAGCGTTTTCTGACCATTACGAACACAGTACCTACAGCGTGTTGCCGTCTTGGTATACCCACGGACGTTACACTGTCCCTTTTACACCGAGAAACCTTATGCGCATTACAAAGATTTACTGCCGCCAGTATTCACGCCTGACGATGTTTACCCTTGGCGTGATTGTGAGCTTTGTCCTCATGCAACTGGTGACGCCAACCCCAAGCCCCGCCCCTCAAACCGTCGCGACTGCACCTGACACCGTCGCCACTCACATTGATGTGTCCGGGGCGAAAATCGTCAGCTTCATGCGTGCGCCCAATGCGCCGCTTTACTTCGAGATTGATAAGAACGGCAAACGCTTCAACAGCGTTGAACTCGCCTCATTGGGTTACACCTTTGAAGCCGATAGCCGTTGTCAAATTCGCATCATTCAAGGTGATCGCCATGAACAAGTGTTTTGCTAATTTCCTGCTCATCGGCCTATTGGCCATCACGCCCGCGCTCCACGCAGAGCCGAGTACCTTTGAAACATCCAACACGCCAATTGAAGATTTCGTCTCTTGGGGCGCGCGAGAGCTCAATCAGCCGATTGTGTTAGGCCCGGGTGTTGTCGGTACGGTGAGTTTTACCGCGCCCAATCTTGACCCGAGCGAATACGCATCGTTTTTTAATAACGTCCTGAGTGCGCACGGCTATTGGATACAGTACGAAAAAGGCTTATATGTCGTTAAGCCTACGGGCGATGCCATCATTAACATCGAGCCGTCATTGGTCAAACTATTTCGACTCACTCATGTGCGAAACTCGAAAGTCAGCACCCTACTTCAATCAACCCTCGCGGCGACTGCCAAGCAACACGTCAACAACGCCCCTGCGAGCAACTTCACCGTGGAAGTGCTGCCGACGACCAACGCTTTGCTTGTGACGGGCACGCAAGACCAACTTGCCAGTATTGACGCCCTGATTGCCGGCATTGACCGACCTCAGCGCCAAGTCTTTATTGAAGCCGCCATTACTGAAACCTCGTTTGATGACTCTCAAGAAGTTGGCGTAAACATGAAACTGGCACTGGATAAAGCTGGGTTTATCACCAACACCTCGATTTTTGACTTAGCGACGGATAACGCGCTCATCTACAGTGGCGGAGACTTTGAGGCATTCTTGAAAGCAGTCAAAACAAACGAAAACACGCAGTTGCTGTCACGGCCAACGATTCTTGTCATGGACCGCGAGCGCGGTTATGTGACGGTAGGTCAGAACGTGCCTTTCCTTGTGGCCAGTGAAGTGACCGACGGCGGCAAGACGATTCAGCAAATCGAGCGCCAAGATGTCGGTGTCTCGTTAGAAGTGACTCCGCACGTTGTTGAGGGTGGTGTTATCCTGCAAATCAGTCAGGAATCGTCATCGGTCACGAACTCCACCATTGCGGCCGACATCATCACCAACAAGCGAACACTTCAAACCGTTGTGAACATCAAAGACGGTCAAACCATCATGCTAGGCGGGTTGATCTCTTCCGACGACCGCAAGCGCGTATCCGGTGTTCCCGTCCTGATGGACATCCCCGTTCTGGGGAATCTGTTCCGCTCCGAGCGCAATGAGAAAGTCGATAAAGAACTGCGCATCATCATCAAAACCACCGTTCTTTAAGTCCAGATTCAGACAAGATGCTATATAGCTTTGCTATGTAGATCGCGTCTGAATCCGACAAGCGATAGCGCGTCAGTTAAGCCAGTGATCTCATTTGCAAGAAAAAAATAAGCATCTTGTTTAATATTTCTGCTATACATAAGTTTTCTTGGTACGTACGGAGTACGCATTGTGATTGAGCTGATAATCATCGGGATCTGTGGTTTCTACATTTACAGTAAGTTTTCGACGCCAAAAGCAAAGTCAAAAAAGCTGAAAGTAATGCCCGGTCAACGTAAACCGCCGGGCTTTAGTCAGGCTAATACAGCTCCAGTACCAACACATCCAAAGAAAGAGCCATTGCCAGCCTGTGTGCCACATAAAAAGTCTGAGTACCTGACGACACCCAATGAGAGAAAATTCCACGCAGCTTTGCTTGATGCTTTACCAAACGGCTACACGGTTCATTGTCAAACGGCATTAATGGCATTAGTTCAACCGGTACAGCGTAAAAACAACTCTCGGACGTGGGCCAAAAGAATGGATTTCGTAATCACTGACATGGACACCAGAGTCGTTGCAGTCATTGAGCTTGATGACAGTAGCCACGCTCGGCATGACCGCCAAAAGCGTGACTATTACGTCAATCAAGCGTTGGAGGGGCATCACCCACTCTTGAGGGTTCAAAGCAGCAGAGCGTATTGTTCTTCCGATATACAAAGTTTGATTGCAAACATTGATGAGCTTAGTCATGAGCGTGCAACACACCAAATAGCTACAACGTCATAATGGTGTATGCCCCCGACTGGTATTACGGGGGTAAATTTCACCATTCTTCAACGCTTACACGAATAGGTTTGTACCATAGTCGTTTGTTATGCGATAGTTATTAACATTTTTGTAACCAACGAGATTGAGGTATATTCAGGATTTAAGAACAACTATACAGGGATTGTAATGAAACAACATTTATTTATAACTACTCCACTAGCTATACTTCTATCTACTTCTGTATATGCAAATTCACAACAACAGTTTGATCATGATCGAAGTGGCTTTTATATCGCAGTTGGATCCTATGATCATACAATTGAAGTTGAAGACTTAGACCTTTCACCAAGTCAGGCTTTTGGACTAAAAGTAGGATACGATTATCAAATTTCAGAACCTTTTGCCATAGGTACAGAAATCGAATATACCTTTCCTGCAGAGTACAAATTAATTAGCAACGTTGGCTCTGTGAAGTACGACTACAGTTCACTTAGTCTCAGCATGAAGCCAAAATATTACCTAGCTGACTCTGGGCTTTATATTGGAGGAATTATAGGCTTAACCCAGCATATAATTGATGGAGCTACTACACTAAACGGAATGACAATAGAAGGTACAGACACTGAATCCGATATATCCTTTGGCGCTGAAATTGGATATGAAACTGAGTCTGGGGTTCTAGTCACTGCAACCTATAGAAAAGCAGATGCTGATATTGATACGGTCCCAACTGATATCTCTAATATTAGTGTAAGTCTTGGCTATAAGTTCTAAAACTAATCCTTGGGCCTAGCACAGGCCCATTTTCACTGTAAAGAAGATATTTTGAAGCTTCGCATAACGCCGCGTTAAGTAGTGAGCAACGCTACCACCACACCTAAACTAATGTGCCGTAAACACTAAAGCTGAGTCAAACCGAAAATGCCGAGCGTTGCGAATCTGCCTTAAACGCCTTGTATGGATAATAAGCACTCCAATCGGGTAAGGTGAGACCCAGACTTGTTAGGCTAAAGTTCTATGGGCGCGAATTCTTCAGTAATAGCTTTGCACATTTTGTTTACGACATCATCAGACACATCATTTGAATCTCGAAGCCTATTGACGTGTTCATCCAATGAAGCTAGAAACTCTGAGTTTGTCATAAGACAATTAAATTCGTTGATATACTTTTCAAAACGCTCAAAAACTGATTTTTGAAACAATACTGTATATTCATCAACCATGTCTCCTTTTGCTTCATGGCCAGTGAAAGGATCAATTAGCTTTGGTACATAAACAATGTTCCAAGGGGCTGTGAAAGCATATACGTTTTTGGTCCTGCCAAATACGTGCGATATTTGATAGTTTCTTAATGGCTGATATTGCTTACTTGTTGTTTTTGAAAAGCCCGTTAACTGTCTGATTAGTTTGGTCGGCTCCGCATTATTCGTTGAATCTTTCACGACATTATGATTTCGGAGCACTTCCGAATAAAGGTTTTGAAATAAACGCGTACCGCTTGCATTCCGACCGAACCCTCGGATGTATACAGTCTGGTTTGTTTCGATGCGCTTTTTAAGATCAGCCCAGCACTGACTTGCTTGACTCTCTTCCGCATAAATTGTTTCGCTAAGCCCAAATTCGAAAAAGTCATCCTTTGTCAGCCCCATACGATCTAAAAAAGCTATATATGAATCACGCATGATTATCTCCTTTAGCCTAACGCCGCGTTAAGTGGTGAGCAACGCAGACCACCCTACCTAAACCACTGTGCCGTAAACACTAAAGCTGAATCAAACTGAAAATGCCAAGCGTTGGGAATCCGTCTTAAACGCTTTGTTATGTGCGTCTTAAAGTTGTTCTAAGTATTCTTTAAGCTGCTCAAGTATCCACTTATCTTCAGAAGCAATAAAACCATTTTCATCAAGTTTATCGAGAAATTCAGTTATCTGAGGATGATAGCTAATTAAGCCCAAAATTAGTGATACAACGTCATCTCGATTCCGATCAAAAGCAAGCTTGATAGCACAAAAAATCCGGCTTAATTCTGGAAGTGTTAACAGCTTTAATCGACTTTTGAATTGTTCTTTTTGCAAATCGGAAACTGTTGGGAAATACCATGACAAGCGATAACCAACTTCACCTATAATGTCGCTATCACTATCGGATGAAAAGAATATGGATATAAGCCTTTTCCATGAATCTTCTTTCGATGATTGAGTGGAGTCAACGACTTGCTCTTGAATAACGACCAGTTTCTCCACGTCCTCTTTCGTTACCGGAAGTTCATAGTATTGATGCGCTAACTTTATTAACTCGTTTAGCCCTTGCCCTATTTCAAGCACATTACTTTTATTAATTTTTTGCTTGATTATAGGTGGCTTGTCGTTTTCAAGTATCACACTAGCGTGTTTCGTAAGATCAAACCAAGACGCTTTTTTAAGGGTTGGAGAGTAAACTACACCAATAGCAGGAATACGTAATTGTTGCCAATATTCAAAATGAGCCTTACTGGATTTAAATGAGAAAATCTCTGAATGATTGTCTACAAAAGAATCTCCACTTTTAACTTGAACACCTAGTAGCATACCTGTAGCTGTGCCATCATCAGAAACTAACTCTAATTGCCCATCAACACCTACATCAGTTGATGACGTTTCTCTGAATATGACTCCCTCTGTCGAAAATACATATCCTGCATAGTGGACTCCAGCCCTACTGACCAATTCACTTTTTGGTGCTTTCACTTTCAATACTTCTCCTAAGCACATAACGCCGCATTAAGGTGTGAGCGACGCTTGGCTATACTTGAGCGAAGCGAAAACGCCAAGCGTTGCGAATCACTCTTAAATGCTTTGTTAGTTGCGTTGTACCCATGCTTGCGGAATGGAAACCACATTTAGCTCATAGTACTTAGGTTCATACACCTGACGTTCCTCCGCAAGATAAGCCACAGCTACATCACAGGCTAAAACAGACTTAATTTGTTCCATACATATTAACTGGGATTTGGATATGCGATCTGCTTGTTTCTTAACTTCAACGAACAAAACTGATCCATCATCTTTATATAGGAATAAGTCCGGTTCCCCTGAAGTTAAACCTTGCCTTAGAGACTTGAACATTGCCAACCTAATTGGGTCGATATATTTAGCGACCAAAGCACGCCCTTGAGTGTACTTGTCATTACTTAACTCCCAGTCGCCAAGTGCATAAAACGCTGTACCCTGCCACCCTAGTTCAAGATACTTTTTAAGAGCATAGTACTCACCAAAGTGATAATTAGGCTGGTTATAAACATCTTTAGGTACGAACAAGGAATCTGGGATCCAACCCTTTTCACCTTCCTTCCATTCTTCAAGGAGCGCATTTGGATACGTAAATACTGTTTCTTTAAGTACGAACTTCATCAAATTTCCTTTGAGCAACTAACGCTTATTAGGTGACTTTTTGCCGTCTATCCTCACAACTGCAACCATCTAATACAGCTCCACCTAAACCGTCCGCTTAGAATTATGCATTAAAACACATAGTTAATAAAGTGAGCTAAGAACGACTACTCTCGAAAAGTGCATTGCGCATCCTATGATTATTTACGCTCCTAGCCCCCTTATACTTGCCTACGTTAGTAAGGCTTTCTTCCCTTGATGCGAGCTATCGCCCTAGCATACTTAATCAACTTGGCTGTGGTTTTGATTTCCAGCTCAGACTGTATCTCTAAAAGAGCAATACCTGTTAATACTTGCTGCGCTGTTACGCTTCTTCCTGTGGGGAGCAACATGTACTCGTTGCACATTTTAAATTGTTCCCAATCTTCATGCTTTGATAGCTCCCGTCCACTACACCACCTCATCAGTCGTTTACACTCCTTCGGTATCTCCTTTCCCTTGTCCCACTCTTTGACTGTCCTCACACTTTTAAAACAAAGTTCTGAGGTCTCTTTGACCGATAGCCCGCATTCTAATTCACGAAAAATATAATTCTTGGTCATTTTGCGGTACTTCATTATGGAAACTCCTAAAAACAGGAGTTTGCGCAATTTGTTGATATGAAACAAGATTTACCATAAGTGCACATAATACGCACTCGTTATGTAGGCACAATCAAGTTGTGTCAGGTTCTAGTCTAGCTATTTATAGTTATCCTTATTCGCTTAATTAAATTTTTGAGCTTTGAGGGCCTCAACCGATGCTACTTCCCATGAGTGGCCAAGAAATTAATCGCTTCTAAATACGATACCGCCTTCATCAAATCCAAGGGAGACATCCTTAACGTTTATCGAGTCAGCTAAGTCAATATAGCGCCTTTTCTTTGGCACATTTCCCCCGGGGCGATCCTAGTAACCGACGTTATCCTGCTGCTTTTGTTGGTTCAACTGCTAAGATTTGAGTTTAGATTTTTCGCGCTAGTTTGCTTATCAGGTTAATTGGTGGTTTGTATTTACCTCAAGCAAATTAGTTATAGTGCCTAATATCTACTGACATGGATATGAATGATGGCATGTGGTATTGAGGATTTGTAACGCTTTCCTTTGGGAATCACTTTCTTTGACTGGTCACATACCTGATGATCACCAGATGAGTTAACTCGGATAACTTTCAGATACTTATCGTCAAATTTGGTGTGTACGTATACGTCACAAAAACCTTGAACACCCGATTTGTTTAACTGCTTAAGCACTTGTTTCTTGATCTTTTTTGCGACAGTGTAACGCTCTGCATCATCAGCAAAAGCTGAGAATGCGTGAAAGAAACAAAAGAGAAAGATTAGTAAAGATTTCATGTGGTCACCTCCTCTACCACCTTACGTATTGCATGGTGGCGTGGTGAGACTAGATGACCGTTTTACGACGAGGCACTTTAAATATCATGCGAAAGCCATACGTTAATGGGCTTTCTTTCCGGATTTCGATTTAAACCCTTGGTGTGGAAATACATTTCTAATACGTTGCTGGACCTTTTTAGGGACTTGCTTAGAGAACACAAGTTTAGTCCCGGTTCGTTGTTGATACACTTTCAACTCACCATCAAAAGGCGTTCTTTCCGCAATCTCTAAGACATTGTGGCGAAAGCTTGGTGGGAAATGGCCTTTCTCGCTTTCTAATTTTCCGTTTACGAACTTCGCTTTTAAAATCGGTCTATCGACGGCGACTAACCAAAAGATAACGACCGCCGCAATAACAATCACATACAACATACAAACCCCTTAATCTAACAGCTTACTTAAATCTTCTTTCAAGCTACTTACCGTCTTACTCGCTTTTTCGCTGCGCGATGCCTCGGTGAGTAAGTATTCGATAGCGTCTGATAAGGTACACCCCAACTCATTGGCGCGATAAGACAGCTTCTCCCATACACGATAATCAAGATCGATGGACTTCTTCTTAGTGTGGATTTGTTCCGCATTAAAGTGACGCTTTCTTTTGGCTCGGATTGCTTGCTTTAACTTGATGTCCAACTCGGGCGACATGTGCTTGTCTATCCATTCGAGAACTTTTACTGGCTCGTGCTGGATTTGCTGAAGAGACTTAACAGCGGTCTCGGCTTCACTTCGATCAACATAGCGTGTAATTGACTCACCGGCCTTCCATTTGTTGATGAGATAAGTCCACTTCCATCCGCATTCCAAGTTTTCCAATTGTTGGTATTTCATGTCAGCCGTTCCCTAGTCGTTCTTCCCCTAACCGTTTGAGTGACAGCGTAACTCACAACGCGCTGAGTTGAAAGTGATTTGTGAGCAAATTAAGAGCAAGATCAATGACACGGTGCGTTATTGCCCGTTATGCCCCCCGATGTGTAACTTATACCTGTTCCCCCTATATAAGCCAGGCAGTTTTCTATATAATTCCACTCCATTTTTTAATAAAACAATTGGATTTCAATGAAGCAAGAAAGCTGGCGCACCGTGACCCCACACTATGATCATTTTGACGCGGTGTTGGCTCAATTCTCGACTCTACCGCAAGTGAGTTTTCTCGATATTCAAACGCGCCTTAAGCAGACATTGAACACGTTTTGCAAACTGGAACACTATCGTTGCCTAGTGCTCAATGCACCGGATAATGCACACTACCGAAGCCTGCTGAAGCAATCCCTTCACAAGATTGATGAGTCCAAACAGGTTCTATGCTCTGAGTCCATTGACGCATCCTCACTTTTGGGTCACTACAGTTGCAATGAATCTGGTGACGTTGTCACCAAAATAACGGGTCAACTTCAACAAGCGACTGACGACGGAATCGTCATTATCTCTGCCAACTTGCTACTTGCTCACCCTGTTAATTGGCCAGCAATCAAGTCAGCGATAATGGGAGAGTCCTACCCGCTGATCAATAGCAACCCCGCGCGCCCTGCGAATCAAGCCCCTACGGCAGTAACCCAAGCGAAACTCATCGTATTGGGCGATCAACACCAACTCGCTGAGCTCGAATACCTAGAACCTGAGCTTTTTAGCCGCCTGGCGATGTACAGCGAGGTGGAGCTAGATGTTGCTCTCAACCAAGCGACCATTGAACGTTACTTGGGTTATCTCTCCTGGTTATCGACACAGTACCAACTTCCAAGCTTGGAGGTTGATGCGGTTAAACGCGTCATGGTTGCCGGTGCAAGGCACACCGAAGACCAAAGCTTTATGCCACTTGATGTGAGTTGGTATCAATCAATTATTAAAGAGGCACTGCTATTTTCTAACAGCGATGTCATCACTGCCAACGACATAGAAAGTGCGATTGATGCTAAGTACCAGCGTGAGTCATATCTTTGCGAACGTGCCCTGTCGGACATCACCGAAGGACAAGTCGTGATTGAAACGCAAGGTGAGTGTGTTGGCCAAGTGAACGGACTCACTGTGATTGATGTCCCAGGACACCCGCTCTCATATGGTGAGCCGGCTCGTATCTCTTGCGTGATTCATTTTGGTGATGGCGACATCTCTGATGTAGAGCGAAAGGCCGAGCTAGGCGGCAATTTACACGCGAAAGGCATGATGATCATGCAAGCGTTCGTCAGCAGCGCACTCAATCTCGATGAACCACTGCCATATTCCGCGTCTGTCGTGTTTGAGCAGTCGTATAGCGAAGTGGATGGTGACAGTGCGACTCTCGCTGAGCTCTGCTCTTTTGTCAGTGCCCTTTCCGAGTACCCTATTAATCAGCAAATTGCCGTAACGGGTGCGGTCGATCAGTTTGGCCGTGTGCAGGCTGTCGGTGGATTAAACGAGAAAATCGAAGGTTTTTATCACGTCTGTAAGCACCAGGGATTCACCGGGCATCAAGGCGTCATTTTACCTAAGACGAACTTAAAACACTTAGCGCTTCACAAAGACGTCATAGAAAGTATCAAAAATAACGAGTTCCATATTTGGTCGGTGTCTACAGTTGATGAGGCCATCCCGTTGATCATGAGTAAGCCCTTCCGAGGAGACGACGAATCGAGCGTTATTAGCAAAATCGCTGAGCGTATAGAGAGCTTTGAGCGCCATGCCCCCCCCTTAAGCTTAATGGACAAGATGAAGAGTTGGCTTCGCTAAAGCTTTCTTTTCGTCACATTTTTACTGATCGGAGTTGTTTAGCGTACACGTGTTCACTAACATGCTGCTATCAAAATTTGGAGTAATTGATAATGCAAAACAAACGAGATTCTTATAACCGCGAAGATTTACTGGCATCAAGTCAAGGTGAGCTGTTCGGACCAGGCTACCCTCAGCTTCCTGCACCGAACATGCTAATGATGGATCGCGTTACTAAGATGTCTGAAACAGAAGGTGATTTTGGTAAAGGTTTGATTCTGGCAGAGCTTGATATTACTCCTGACCTTTGGTTCTTTGATTGCCACTTCCCTGGTGACCCAGTGATGCCGGGCTGTCTTGGTCTTGATGCGATGTGGCAATTGGTTGGTTTCTTCCTCGGCTGGGTTGGCGGTAAAGGCAAAGGCCGTGCACTTGGCGTGGGTGAAGTGAAATTCACCGGTCAAATTCTCCCAACAGCGAAGAAAGTGACGTACGAAATTCACATGAAGCGCGTTGTTAACCGTAAGCTTGTTATGGGTCTAGCGGATGGTCGCGTACTTGTCGACGGTAAAGAAATTTACGTAGCGAAAGATCTTAAAGTGGGTCTTTTCCAAGATACGTCTGCATTCTAAAATTCTAAATCTTTTCTCTAGCGACTCACTCGAGTCGCTTTTTTGCACTCAATCGAGCTAGTTATAGTGTGCTAAATATCTAAGATAAAGCCCCTTTCGGGGCTTAGTTCCTTGCAGTATGTGGGTTAAGAGTTATTTGTAGAGACCTGACTGCTTGTCGTCCCTGGCATCACGCCAACCACCGAGCCAATACGACCGAGCATCCATCTGCTGATACGGGCAGGCTTCCATTGAACGGCCATTGAGCCCCGCTTTGTACCCTTGAGATTGAGCTCGCTCTAAGCGGTCACGCTTTTGTCTCTTCATAGTGTCGTCCTCATACATACGGTGTTTCTTAACGTACTACTATTAACTTTTCATGGAGTTTTTGTGACTCCACAATTAAGAATCGTCGATCATCGGCGCTTTCACAAGGTATAAAAAAAGCACAGCGTCAAAATTGTGAGGCTGTGCTCTAGTTTAAAATTTAACCTACTTTCTACGGAACCCTAGGAATGAAAGTAGCATCAAAGCAAAGAAACCTAGTGAAGCGCCTTGACGGTCGACTTTGTCGGCTTCAGACGCTGGTCGTTTCTCTATATCTCGCTCAGCATAGGTATCGCTAGAGAGAGGCACTAGCTTCACTGCGACGATTTCACTGCCACTTTCGCAAGAAGAAGCTATAGAGTAGCTAGAAAAGCCACCAGCACAATAATAGGCCGTGCCGGAAATCACGCCAGCATCGTTGATGTCAGTCGCATCCAGTATTCTGTATTCATTGTTAAAACTTGGATCGCTTGATGTGTAGGTCAAATCATCTAGGTAATAACTGGATGTAATCGGTGTACTGTTACTGGCATCTAATGTCGTGATAAAAGCACGTTGCGCCCTTGGTTTACCGTTGTATTCTCGATGCGTTTCAAAATCGACTGCGCCCACGACTAAGTCATCATTATTGATGCCGCCCGCTTTTCCGTTTGCGCCATAGAATAAGACACTATCATTAAAAATCGTCGCTTTGGGTGACGATACATCGCTCACGTAGAACAAGCCATTAGAGTAGGAGCCGTTGACCACCACATCTCTCATTTTGTACGTGCCGACGGCTTTTCCGTTGTTATTCACAGCGGAAACGACCGAGTTCAAGTAATTGCTAATATTTCTATCGCCAGAGTCAAAACCCGAAACAAACTGACTCGACCAACTACCCGAACTGTTACGCGAGAAGACCGCGGCTCTAAGGTATTCGTCGGAGTCACTGTTATAACCAACAGCGTAAATAGAGCCGTTAATTAAAGCGATATCTCTTGCCGCACCTTGGGGTTGAATACGATCATTTGAAGCAGCACCAATCCATCCAATCTGTTTTGCTGTACCATTTTCCCAAATTGTAGCTTTAGATGTGTAATCTACCGAGTTCGATGCCAAGCTCGAAACACTACCCACGACGTAATTAATACTATCATTACTCAGAGACTTCCAAGCACGTGAGCTCGCTCCGTCTTCAAAAATAGAGCTTCCAAAAAATGCGGTATTGCGTCTGTCACCCGTTTGATAGTTACCAACGGCTTCCTCAGTATCCGTAATCGCGTTAACGATAACGTTCCCTTCTGATGCAAATAGTTGTGTGCCTTCGAGAAAGCTGACTGAATTCCAGATATCACCATCTTGCTCTTTTTTATATCCATAGGTGTACTGGTTGGTCGCCCAGTTCTCGCACAACGTATCCGCATACCCTAGATAGTTGTAACAATAGTTTCTAAAGTTAGACCAAATATCATCACCGGAATCAATGTAATCAAAACCAAAACGAGTCAAGAACGGCGACTCATGGCGGTATTCAAAACCTTCGTTGTATTGCTTACCCTCGTAGGCAATTTTATGTTCCGTCTCGTGAGTGAGTAGACAGTCATCTGCCTCCCAACAATTTACGCCGGATGCTGATGGCTGGATTGCAACACCGAAACTCTTCGCAGAATTACCATCTGCATAATGAAATACCTGATACAACGCCGCATTAGCACTAAATGCCGCCGATACCGTGGCGGCAATCATGGATATTTTGAAGATCTTACTACTCATCGTATTGTTTAACTTTCCTGTTGCATTGCCTCGAGCTCTTCCCAACGCTCGAAAGCAACGTCTAACTCTTGCTCTGTATGAGCGAGCTTATCTAAAATCGTTTGTGTTTGCTCAGTCGGTTTGGCGAAGAAATCTGGGTCATTCACCTGCCCTTGTAGCGCTTCAATTTGCGCCTCGAGCTCTTCCAACTTAGCGGGTAAGGCTTCTAATTCTCGCTGCAGTTTATAAGATAACTTCTTCGGCTTTGCCTTAGTGACTGCAGATTTGGGAGTTTCCTCAACTTGTTTGACTGCTTTTGCTGAATTTTCCACCACGCGAGTTTGATGCGCTTGTGCTCTTTGTTGCTGAGCATCGTGGTAGCCACCAACAAACTCTTCAATCACACCATTACCTTCAAAGATCCAACTGGTCGTCACTGTGTTATCAACAAACTGACGATCGTGGCTCACCAAAAGCAACGTACCCTGATAGTTGGCAAGCAAATCTTCTAAAAGTTCCAGAGTTTCGATATCCAAATCGTTGGTGGGTTCATCCAGCACCAATAAATTGTTCGGTCTGAGGAAGATACGCGCCAGAAGTAGTCGGTTTTTTTCACCGCCAGAGAGCGCTTTTACCGGTGTACGCGCGCGTTTTGGCGCAAACAAGAAATCTTGCAGGTAGCTCAGTGCGTGCCTTGGCTTTCCGCCGACAATCACTTCTTGTTTACCGTCTGCAAGGTTGTCGATCACCGTCTTTTCCGGGTCTAGTATTTCTCGATACTGGTCAAAGTAAGCGACTTCCAGTTTAGTTCCACAGTGGAGTTTACCGCTATCAGGCTGTAAAGAGCCAAGTAACAGCTTGAGAAGCGTACTCTTCCCGCATCCATTCGGCCCAACCAATGCAATCCGATCGCCACGCATGATATTGAAAGAGAAATCGCGCACAATTGGGTTACCCTCAATGGAGTAATTGATGTTCTGCGCTTCGAAAACAATTTTTCCTGAACGCGCAGCGTCATCAATCTGGATATTCGCTTTACCCTGCACTTCTCGCCTGTCGAGACGCTCCTCGCGTAACTTTTTCAGCGCACGAACACGTCCTTCGTTACGCGTACGACGGGCTTTGATGCCCTGACGAATCCAAACCTCTTCTTGCGCCAGTTTCTTATCAAACTCTGCGTTTTGCATCTCCTCAACGCGCAACATCTCTTCTTTTTCCACGAGATAGTTGTCGTAGTCACCGGGAAACGAGGCAAGCTGACCGCGATCGAGATCAACGATGCGCGTCGCCATAGATTTGATAAAAGCGCGGTCGTGAGAGATAAAGATGATGGAACCACGAAAATCTTTAAGGAAGGTTTCTAACCACTCAATCGTGGTCACATCGAGATGGTTAGTCGGCTCATCAAGCAGCAATACATCGGGATCACGCACTAAAGCGCGTGCCAATGCGGCTTTACGCTGCCATCCACCTGACAAGTCGGTCAATTTAGTGTGGCCATCAAGTTTAAGCGCGGCTAGGACGTTTTTAATCCTGTCTTCGAAACGCCACGCACCAGTATGTTCAAGTTGCTCCTGAATACGGGCTAATTTGTTGATGTTTTGCTCAGATGGATCAACCGCTAATAGATCGAGTTGATCTTGGTAGATCTTAATTTGCTCACCAATTTCAGCCAGTCCACCCGCGACATAATCAAACACGGTGCCTTCTTGATTTCGTGGCGGATCTTGCTCAAGACGTGATACCACCACATCTTGCGTGACGGTCAGTTTACCGTCGTCAAGCAGCACTTCGCCCGCGAGCACTTTCATGAGCGTCGATTTACCAGCGCCATTTCGCCCAACCAAACAGACACGCTCATTGTCTTGTAATGCGAAGTCTGCGTGGTCAAGTAAAGGGTGATCACCGTATGCGAGTAATCCGTTATTGATGGTAAGTAATGCCATTATTCTCTAACCATTGAATCAGTTGTTGTTTGTCAAAGGGCCAATTAAGCTCACTCTCGTTTGCGCGAAGCACAGGAATAGTGACACCGTAACGAGAGAAGAGCTTATCGTCGAACGCGATATCGACGTGCTCAACGAGACGGTCAATGCCGACACTTTGACAGAGCGAAAACGCCATCTCACAGAGATGGCATCCTTCAGTGCTGTATAAAGTAATCATCGATGCTCTCTATCCTTGTTCATACACCGAGTTTACTGGCGATGCGTGATCAACCAGCAGTTATGAATCTGTTTATTGCGAGCGAAGTCCATCGGCAACGTTTGGTGTGAGATATTCTTTGCCTCCAAACCAAGCTCGGACAGTGCATCATTTTCCATCTTAAAGTGACGCTTGTTGTTGGAGAACACAATCATACCGTCATTGCGCAATAGGCGTTTCAGCTGGCTCATCAGTTGAATGTGATCTCTTTGCACATCGAACGACTGCTCCATGCGCTTTGAGTTCGAGAACGTCGGGGGATCAATGAAGATGAGATCAAACTGAGCCGTCGATTTCTCAAGCCATTGCAAACAATCGGCTTGCTCGAAACGGTGTTGACGCCCCACTTGACCATTCAACGCCATGTTCTCTTTCGCCCAATCTAAATAGGTTTTGGACATGTCGACGGTGGTGGTCGACTTTGCACCACCACACGCAGCGTGGACGGTCGCAGAACCTGTGTACGCAAACAGGTTCAGGAAGTCCTTACCCTTTGCCATCTCTCCCAGTCTGCGACGTGTGATTTTATGATCTAAAAACAGGCCGGTATCGAGATAATCATGTAGGTTCACAAACAGCTTCACGCCGTACTCGGAAACCTCCATTTTCCGCGACTCTTGCGACAACTTCTGATATTGAGCGCGCCCTTTCTGCTTCTCACGGACTTTGAGTACGACTTTATTCGCATCGGTCCCCGTCACTTCAATCGTCGCTCGGATAATGTCGGTTAGACGTCGCTTTGCCGTCTCCTCTGGAATACTTTTAGGCGCAGCATACTCTTGAATCACGAGGTAATCGCAGTACACGTCAATCGCCACGTTGTAATCGGGCAGATCTGCATCGTAGACGCGATAGCAATCAAGCTCTTCTTTACGCGCCCACTTTCCAATTTTCGCGAGATTCTTTTTGAGTCGATTTGAGAAATCAGGTGCAATACTGCTTTGACGAGTCTCACCCGACTCTGCATCTTTACGTGACTCTGCTGAGCGAGCTGAAATCGAGTAGTTCTTCTGGTGACAGGGTAACGCACCATTATTTAACTTAAACTGTTTCTCTGCACGCATGCGTAAACAGCTAAGCAACTCATCAGAGCTTGAGAATATTGACGCGTGACAGCCACCAAATTCCGCCTTCAACTGGGCGCCGAACGCCGTATAAAGCGCAATTAAGCCAGGATGCGTACCTAGACGTTCACCGTAAGGTGGGTTACAGATCACGACTCCAGAATCGAAATCCGCTGGGCGTGTCACTTTTGTTGCGTCACCCACCTCAAAGTGGATCAATCCATCAACACCCGCGCGACGGGCATTATCTTTGGCAATCTGAATCACGCGGCTATCGTTATCAAATCCGTAAAACTTAGAGTCAACTTTCTTGACACCACGACGAGCTTGAACCGCCGCTTCAGATTTAATTTCCGCCCACACCTCAGGTTCGAAATCTTCTAAGGATTCAAAGCCCCACTTTGAGCGTTTGACGCCTGGCGCCATGTTGGCTGCCATCATCGCAGCTTCTATTAGCAAGGTGCCAGAGCCACACATAGGATCAAGTAGGTTACTGCCTGCTTGCCAACCACTGCGTCCGATAATGGCTGCAGCGAGTGTCTCACGCAATGGCGCTCGGCCAGATTCGCTACGGTAACCCCGTTGGTGTAAGCCGCCACCGACCATATCAATACCTAACAAGGCTTTATCTTTGTGTAAGCGGACATGGATACGAAGATCACTATGATCTTTACTGATCGACGGTCTGGGTAAGTTTTTCTTTTCAAAGCAATCGACAACCGCATCTTTGACCTTCATCGCTCCATACTGGCTGTTACGAATCTCGCGGTTTGTGCCGTTAAAATCCACGACTAACTTCTTTGAGCTGTGGAAATGGTTGACCCAGTTGACCGCAGAGGCAGCAAGGTAAAGATCCATATCATCATTACAGGTGAACTCTGAAAGCACGCGAACAAAACGTGAGGCCAAACGGCTCCATAGACACACACGATACACTTGCTCATTCGTGGCTTTAAAGCGAACCCCTGCCTGAACAGGTTTCGCGTTCTCTATTCCCAAGTTCGTCAGCTCTTCAACTAACAGGTTCTCCATACCATTGGATGTAACCGCAAGATATTGATGCATAGTGATGTTTATTTCTTTAAAAAATGACCCAGCATTATAACCGACATTCGTTCATTGCGTTACTCCCTGCGCACTTTATCTCACTTAATTACTACGTTAATCGATGATTCATTCACCACTCATCCTGTTTATGGTGCTCCGAACGGCATACCCATGATTTGTCGTACCTAATCCAACTTCACTTTTTGTAAGCAACGACGCTACGTACCTTTAAAGCGAAGTGAATACTTATTTACACCCAAGCTGGTATATACCAGATAGCATTTTCAGTGTAATTTTATTTCAGAAATACCTCAATAGAGGAATTTTTCGTTGAATTTGATGATTGTAAGGGTTCAGAGCGCGTGGTTTAGCTGGTCACTTGTTGAGCAAAACTGGCAACTAACTCACACTTGTGAGACAGATAAACGCTCAAAATTAAGAAAAAAAAAATCGGCGCTTGGCCGATGGAAATGAAAAATGAATCAAAGGAATGAATACAACGAGGAGAGTCTTATCGTTAATTCGCTAACAGCTAGCCCACCAGCGCCATAGGTTGTGTTTGAAACTGTTGGTTGGCCACACGCATGCGATCATGCATCACCTTAATGGCTTGGCCAAACTGGAGTGATTTAGAAGGGTTGAGGTGAAATGCTTCGAGACTAACCTGGGCACACAGGCTGGCGCTATCCCCAACTTCCAAAACAATAAAATAACCTTGGCTAAGCTGATTCGACAGATAAACAAAATCGCCCTCTTCAAGGGGTTGTTCACCGTCAGAAATATTGTCGAAAAACCAGCTTTTCGGCTGAACCGGCTTGTGAAAACGCTTAGCCGCTACACAGTAGAGTGCGAGCTCAGCTTGACGCGGTTCACTAAGACCAAGGAGAGAGATTTGCTCTTTGTACGTTTGAAATGCAGACGCATCATCAACGCTAAATTCGTTAACGCCAACGGCACAGTCTACGATAAGTTTGCGGGAAAGGTTGGTTTTGAAGACCATGTTGTCACCGAGATCGAGCATAAGGTGCCCTTCGGTGTCATCATAGTACCAAGTCCATTTGTCACTGGGTTTAAGCATCGTTCCGTCTCTTCGCCTGATGGGTTTAGGTAAAACGCTTAATTACCTTTCCAAGTCTTAAGGCTGATTTTATGCACTCATTGGCAAAAAAAAAGAGGAAATGAATTCTCATTTCCTCTTAGATTACTCTATTTATAGTGATATATTTATCAGGTGACGGCGTCACTCTATCCAGAAATACAGGGACAGATTATAGATTTTTGACAATGTCTTTCACTAAGCCAGGGCCGTGGTAGATAAAACCAGAATAAACTTGTACTAGCTTTGCCCCTGCCATCAGTTTTTCTTTGGCGGCGACATATGAGTCGATACCACCCACACCAATCACAGGGATCGCATCCCCCAACTCTTCATGTAAACGTCGCACAACTTCGGTGCTGCGAGATTGCACTGGACGACCACTTAGGCCCCCTGCTTCGTTGGCGTGTTTCATTCCTTCCACAATCGATCGGTCGAGAGTCGTATTAGTCGCAATGACACCATCGATATTGTTCTTAAGGAGCGACTGACAGATCTGGCTGATCTCATCATCGCTCAGATCTGGTGCGATCTTAAGTGCTAATGGCACGTAGTTACTGTGTTTTTCAGCAAGCTCTGCTTGTTTGGCTTTGAGTTCACTCAATAATTCATCGAGCGCTTCACCATATTGCAACGAACGTAGTCCCGGAGTGTTTGGTGAGGAGATGTTGACAGCGATATAACCCGCATATTGGTAAACCTTCTCCATACAGATTAGGTAGTCATCGGCACCTTTTTCGATCGGTGTGTCTTTGTTCTTACCGATATTGATACCAAGTACGCAGTCATACTTGGCTTTTTTAACATTCTCGACAAGATTATCGACGCCGAGGTTGTTGAAACCCATGCGGTTGATGATCCCTTGTGCTTCAACAAGACGAAACAAACGCGGCTTGTCGTTACCCGGTTGCGGACGTGGTGTGACCGTCCCTACTTCGACAAAACCAAAACCCATGGCATCAAAGGCTTCAATACATTCGCCATTTTTGTCCAGACCCGCTGCAAGGCCTACTGGGTTGCGGAAAGTCAGACCCATGCACTCGACTGGGCGATGCGGGAGTTGCTGTCTGTAGAAAAGATCCAATGGTGTGCCGGTAAAACGTTTGAAGTTTTCAATGGCGAGATCGTGTGCCTTCTCGGCATCAAGTTGGAAAAAGCCAGCTCTGGCAAGACGGTAAAGCATTGTGCCTCCGAAAGAAAAAAGCCCCGTATAAACGGGGCAGTATTATTCAACGTTTTACCGAATAATTCAACGATTAACGCAAACGGTTACTCATTGGCAGAGCAGTTTAGGTTGAGGAGCATCAATTCACGCAATGCGACTGAGAACTTGGCGAATTCATGGACTGCCCCCACTTTAAACTCGTTGAGAATATTTTCCCATCGATGGAGCGACACTTCGTTTTTCTCAATCCAGTCATCGAGTGCTTTCATTACATCAAGATCTTTGGGATCGCAGTTGCAACTCAACACTTGCCCAGTTAACTGACGTTGCTGCCAATCAAGATCTTCTCTAAATGCTGCGCGAGCCAAGGCTTGCCAATGGTTGTCTACGGCTTGAGTATTGATTTGTTTCAAGAACCAGTGGAGAGACAAACGATCACCCAAGTTGTAGTAGAGTTTTGCACTTTGCTCAACCGATTTGCCTTTTTCACGAGCCACTGTGGATATATCCAGTACTGAGTATAGACTCGACAAACGCGCAACATAACTCGCTAACGCTTCGGATACGCCCTGCTCAATCCAACGGTTTGCCATCTGGTTGTGCTCTTCCACTTCCGCCGGAACCAACATGGTATCAAGTTGCTGTTTGATGGTTTCTACGTCTGCTTTATAGAGATCAATCATGGCTTTGACACATTGGCGACCAGTACGATTACGGATCAACCAACGCGACAGACGACGCAACGTACGTCGAACATAAAACATCATGTCATACTGAGCGTCGGTCGAGGCATGGTTATCAAGAGCACGAAGTTGCGTGAACACCTCACCCAAACCGAAGATCTCACGTGCGGCGACATACGCATTGGTAATATCGACGACATGTGCTCCCGTCTCCTCACGGAGTCGAGTCACAAAATTGCACCCCATCTCATTCACCATTTGATTGGCGAGCATGGTGGCAATGATTTCGGCTTTCAGTGGATGGTTGTCCATCTGCTGAGTATAGTTACGGCGTAACTCTGTTGGGAAGTATTGTATCAGTTGCCGCGCATGCACCTGATCATTGGCAATGTCGTCGTGCACCAATTCTTCTTTCAGAACCATCTTGCCATACGCCACCAGCACAGAGAGCTCAGGACGAGTCAGCGCTTTACCCTGCTTTTCTCGCTCTAATAAGGTTTCATCGTCAGGAATGTACTCTAACGCTCGATCCAGTTGACCCGCTTTTTCTAACGTGTGGATGAAGCGAATTTGCTCCTTAACCAGTGATGTACCTTGGTGTTCGGTGACAGAGATCGATTCAGATTGGCAATACGCATCTTCAAGAACAATCTCACCGACCTCATCTTCCATCGACTCTAGGATTTGATTGCGCTGTTTAACCGTTAAGTCACCATTCGCCACCAATCCGTTGAGGAAGATCTTAATGTTGACCTCATTGTCCGAGCAATCAACACCGCCGACGTTATCAACAAAGTCAGTATTGACGCGGCCACCTTTCAACGCGTACTCCACTCGACCGAGTTGAGTCATGCCCAAGTTGCCACCTTCACCGACCACTTTAGCGCGCAGATCGCGTCCATCAATACGCAATACATCGTTCGCACGGTCACCAACATCCGAATGCGTCTCCTTAGACGATTTCACGTAAGTACCGATACCGCCGTTCCACAACAAATCGACTTTCATTTGCAGGATCAGTTTGATCAGTTCATTTGGTGCTGCCGACGCTTTCTTCACCCCTAGCATTTTTTGGATCTCAGGGGAAAGAGGAATAGACTTCGACTTGCGTGAGAACACACCGCCGCCTTTGGAGATAAGTTCCGGATTGTAATCTTCCCAACTTGAACGCGGTAGATTAAACAAACGTTGGCGCTCTTCCCAACTGCTCGCAGAATCAGGATCAGGGTCAATGAAAATATGCAAATGGTTAAAAGCAGCCTGCAAGCGGATATGCTTCGATAGCAGCATGCCGTTACCAAACACATCCCCCGCCATATCACCCACACCAATCGCGGTAAAATCTGTCGTTTGACAGTTGATGCCCATTTCACGGAAATGTCGTTTGACCGACTCCCAACCCCCCTTGGCCGTAATGCCCATTGCTTTGTGGTCGTAACCGTTCGAGCCCCCAGAGGCAAACGCATCCCCTAACCAGAAATTGTATTCTGCAGATACTGAGTTCGCCAAATCCGAGAACGTCGCGGTGCCTTTATCCGCTGCAACAACAAGATACGGGTCATCCTCATCATGACGCACGACATGACTCGGCGCGATAACTTCCCCTTCAATGATGTTGTCAGACACATCAAGCAGCGCACGAATAAAGCGTTTGTAACAGCGCTGACCTTCAGCAAAGATTTCGTCACGACCGCTCAGTGTGTGTTGACGTTTACAGACGAAGCCCCCTTTCGCGCCCACCGGCACAATCACGGTGTTTTTCACTTGCTGCGCTTTTACCAAACCTAAAATCTCGGTACGGAAATCTTCTTGACGATCCGACCAACGTAAGCCGCCACGCGCGACTTTTCCGCCACGCAAGTGAACACCTTCAATGTCCGGCGCATAAACGAAAATTTCAAAGGCCGGAACCGGCTGAGGAATATCTGGGATCTTACGCGGCTGAAGTTTTAACGAGAGCCAAGGTTTAGGCTGGTTTTGGTCATCCACTTGATAATAGTTGGTCCGAACCGTCGCGGTGATCATTTCCATGTAACGACGGATGATGCGGTCATCGTCCAAGCTTTCAACGTGATCAAGCTGCTCAGTCATTTTCTCGACTAAGTCCGCTTGTCCTTTTTTGCTACCTTTGAATTTAGGATCAAAGCGCTTAGCAAACAGCGTGACTAGGCCTTTGGCAAGATCAGGGTAATGACTCAGTGTTTCTTCAATGTACTGTTGGCTAAATGGGAAGCCGACTTGACGCATGTATCGAGCATAAGCGCGTAGAATCGAGACTTCACGACCAGTTAGCGAAGCTCCAAGAACCAATCGGTTAAAGCCATCGCTCTCTAGGTCTCCCGCCCAGATTGACGCAAAGGCTTGTTGAAAACGATCGCGTGCGACGCGAAGATCAACGGTTTTCTCGCTCTTATGCAGCATCGAGAAATCCAGGATCCAATAAACTTGTCCATTAGCTTTGTGCACTTCGTACGGAGATTCACCGATGACGCGCAGCCCCAAGTTTTCCAACATCGGCATGACATCCGAAAGATGAATCGGCTCATCACGGTGGTAAAGTTTGAGTCTCACCGATTTCGAATCTTTGGCCAGTTCTTGCGGACGATAGAACAACATGCCCAGTTTGTTGTCGTCACTGAGCGCTTCGAGGCGCTCAATATCGGCGACGGCCGAGCCTGGCATCACATCTTCTTTATAGGATCGTGGGAAAGCGCGGTTGTACTCTTTCGACAACGGCAACCCTTTGCTCTCACCAAAGTTCGCAACGATCGCATCAGAGAGACGATCATCCCAAGTCGACGATGCTTCCATTAAATTTTGCTCTATTGTTTTCACATCAATGTCCATGTTGTTATTGTCAACACGAACGATGTAGTGGGTTCTTGCCAGTGGGCTTTCAGAGAAGTAAGTGGTGAACTCCACTTCTTGCTCACAACCAAAATACTGTTTCAAGATGCGTTGAGTTTGTCGGCGCAGCTCGGTGTTGTAACGATCTTTTGTCACGTAGACCATGCAGCTAAAGAAACGACCGAACGGGTCTTTGCGCACAAACAGACGCAGCAAGTCACGGTCTTGCATCTGCACCACGCCCATACCGACTTCAAGCAACTCTTCTTCCTTGGCTTGCAGCAGTTCATCACGCGGATAGTTTTCTAGGATATTGTGTAGCGCTTTGTATGAGTAGGAACCTTCGCGATACCCGCTGGCTTTGAGGATTCGCTCGACCTTTTCACGAATCAGTGGAATGCTCGCCACACTTTGGTTGTACACCGCAGAAGTGTAAAGCCCAGTGAAACGATGCTCACCAACCACTTTGCCATTCTCATCAAATTTTTTGATCCCGATGTAATCGGTATACGCAGGACGATGAATACGAGAAGCGACGTTTCCTTTGGTCACAATCAATAAAAAGGGTTTCTTCGCTTCGAGTCGCGCAGAATCAGGGAAGTCAGACAGTTTCACGCTTCGCACACGATCGGGATTAGCAAACAAACCCAGACCTTGTTCTTTGGTCGGGCGCAGTTCTGTATCGCCGTCTGTGGAGACGAGGTCATACTCTTTATAACCCATGAAGGTGAAGTTGTGATCGCCAAGCCAACGCAAAAAGTTCAGTGTATCTTCATAGCGATCCCCTTCGACGGGAATACGCTCTTTTTGTGCTTCCAGTTGGTTGGTCACTAATTCAAGTTTCTCAACCATTTGACGCCAATCTTTGACCACCATACCGGTATCGGTGAGAATTTTGATCAGCTCATCTTTGAGTGACGTCATCGCCGATTTGTCACTGAGTCTATCCACTTCGATATGAAACAGCGATTGCAACGCGCCCTCACCCTCATTAATCGATTTAATCACCCCTTTGGCACCGCGTTCGATTTGCGTTGGACCATGCAACATCAGATGTGACGCCATGTCTAAACGGCTCAGCGCCATTTTGATTGAGTCGACAAGAAATGGACTGTCGGGGACGACAATTTCAACGATAGTGTGCGTCGATTGCCAACCTTGACGGCTTACCGTCGGGTTAAAGACGCGAACCGATATCTCATCGGGTTTCTTTTCATTGATGTGATGCCACAAACTGACGACCGCACCGTAGAGATCCGATTCGTTTCGTTCAATCAGGTCGTCTTGAGCAATATTACTGAACAGGTGTTGAGCAAGTTGAGTGACTAAAGGTTGATGAGCAAGCTCGAGTTTGTCTTGAATCAGCTTGTAGACTTTTTCAAGCAGAACCGGCATTAGGGTTTCACGCGCGGTCATATTCACACTCCACTATTAGAATTTTTTTAAGTAGGGGGATGTCGTAAGCATCGTTCTTTAGTTGTAAGAATAGTGCTTTACACGGGTAATGCCGCTTTATTGTAAAAGCTTTATTGATAAATGGTTAATTCTTTTAGGAGTGGTAGGAGGTGAAATGTTTGAGAATGTGATTAAGGTTCTATTTAAACTTCTATGAAATCAATCTCTCACAGAACTTCTAACTTAATAAACTTGTTATTCTGGTCAGTTGTTAATCTGAATCGTCCTTTCAAGCCGATTTGACTGACAAACGGTCGAAAACGCATCGCTGGCAGTTGCAAACGAAGTCCATTGTCCGTGGTTACCAATATCTGGCTCGCCGCACCATTGTAGTGGTTTAGAAACGATTGATAAGAGATATTGAGCGAAAAATAGTAGTGGTTCATGAGTTATTAATGCATTACTGTGTAAATAAACAGTAGCACAATTACGTGCTACTGTTGGGTAGTGGATGACTTAGGCTTCTAGCGCCTTGCTGACTTTTTCGAACAAGTCTTTGGCAAGGTTATCCATCGATTTCAGCGCTTCTAACTCTTTGCGAATCAGCGCTTGTCTCTGCTCATCGTATTTACCCAGCTTAAGCAGAGGATCAATCAAACGCGACGCCACCTGAGGGTTCGAGCTGTTGAGTTCTCTTAAGATTTCGCCCGCGAACTCATAACCTTTACCAGATTTGTCATGGAAAGCGACAGGGTTCATGTTCAAGAAAGAACCAATCAAACTGCGCGTACGGTTAGGGTTTTTCAAGCTAAACGCACTGTGATTCATAGTCGACCTGATCACATCAAGTGCGTTGCCCGCTGGGTTGGTCCCTTGCAATATGAACCACTTGTCCATCACCAATCCATCATGTTGCCATTGCTCGCTGTAGTCACTCATTAAACGCTCGCGACACGGTAACTGCGCGCTATTTGCTGCGGTCATAGCCGCCATGGTGTCCGTCATGTTGTTGGCCTGATCATATTGCGCTTCAACGAGACGATTCCCCTGCTCTGTATACGCTAAATACGCTAGCGCCGTGTTTCTAAGTGCACGTTGGCCAATCGCTTGATGGTCAACTCGATAGTCACTTTGCACTAGAGCATGGTACAGCGCACTGAACTCATCCTCTAACTGCTGTGCAAGTTGAACTTTAATGCCTTTAAGTACCGCAGCAATGGCATCCACATCGACCTGCTTGTACCAACCTGACACTTCATTGTGACTTGGCAGCGCTAACATCTCTGCAATAAACGCAGGTTCAAGAACATCAGACAAGAGTACGCCGCGGAACGCATCAATCAGCGCATCCGGTAGCGCGACATCGACATTACCTTGCTGAATACGTTCAACATTACTGCGAATGTATTTTGCTAATAACATTTGGCCTGCATCCCAACGCGCAAAGTCATTGCGAGCATGAACCATAAGGAAGGTTAATTCATCGTCACTGTAATCGTACTCCAACTTCACTGGAGCGGAGAACTCTCTCAATAACGATGGGATCGGACGCTCAGCGACATCTTCGAATACAAAACTCTGCTCACTTTGAGTGACATCGAGAACATGATGAATCGGCTTTCCGTTACAGCGTAACCCAACAACTTCTCCCGTTGGGGCGTATAACTCGACATCAAAAGGAATGTGCAACGCTTGTTTGTCTTGCTGATCCTGCGTCGGCTCAGTCGATTGCTTGACATGCAAGGTAAACGTCTTGGCATCACTGTCGTAATCACTGGTCACACTGACCGTCGGCGTTCCTGACTGGCTGTACCAGAGACGGAATTGCTTGAGATCGACACCCGATGCATCTTCCATGGCGGAAACAAAATCTTCGCAAGTCGCCGCAGTGCCGTCGTGGCGTTCAAAGTAAAGCTTCATCCCTTTTTGGAAGCCCTCTTCACCCAATAACGTGTGCATCATTCGAATAACTTCGCTGCCTTTTTCGTACACGGTTAAGGTGTAGAAGTTATTCATCTCGATCACTTTGTCAGGACGAATTGGGTGAGACATCGGGCTGGCATCTTCGGCAAACTGCGGTCCACGAATAATGCGTACGTTGTTGATACGATTGACAGCGCGCGAACCAAGATCAGAAGAAAACTCTTGATCACGGAACACGGTCAACCCTTCTTTGAGACTGAGTTGGAACCAGTCACGACAGGTCACGCGGTTACCCGTCCAGTTGTGGAAGTACTCATGGCCAATGACCGCTTCAATACCAAGATAATCGCTATCGGTCGCGGTGTTCTCATTGGCCAACACATACTTGGAATTAAAGATGTTGAGTCCTTTGTTCTCCATCGCGCCCATATTGAAAAAGTCGACAGCGACAATCATGTAAATATCAAGGTCATACTCAAGACCGAAACGCTCTTCGTCCCACTTCATTGAGTTGATTAGGGAGGTCATCGCGTGAGGCGCTCTGTCCAAGTTGCCTTTGTCGACAAAAATCTCTAAATCGACAGGGCGGCCAGAGCGAGTCACGAAGGTGTCGCGCAGAACATCAAAATCCCCAGCGACCAAAGCAAACAGATACGCCGGCTTAGGGTGTGGGTCTTGCCACTGAACCCAATGACGGCCATGATCTAAATCGCCAGCGGCCACTCGGTTCCCGTTACTCAATAAATAGGGGTATTGCGCCTTGTCTGCAATCACTTTAGTGGTGTACTTGGCCAACACATCAGGTCTGTCCAAGTAATAGGTGATTCGACGAAAACCTTCCGCTTCACATTGGGTGCAAAACGCACCGCCCGATTTATACAAGCCTTCAAGCGCGGTATTGGCTTCAGGATCAATGTGCGTCACTATGGTCAGTGTAAACTCGCGCGGCAACTGGTTGATGGTCAGCGTGCTCTCCGTCTGCTGATAATCGCTCCAAACCTCACCATTCACTTGCAGCGAAACCAAAGTTAAGTTCTCACCATCGAGCTGTAAGGTACTGCTCTCTTTGCATTGCTGAACTTTAGAGATAGCCGTAACCACCGTTTGGTTATCATGCAAATCAAAGGTGAGGTCTATAGTAGAAATCGTATGAGAAGGCGATTGATAATCTTTGCGATATTTGGCTTGTGGAGTCTGAGCCATGTCTGAATCCTTTTGACTGAATATGAGATGAGCCAACACGGGCATCAAGCACTCGTGGGCAAACGTAATTAGCTTACCTCTAGCCAATCAAAAAAACGAGGTATTGACGACAATAACCTCGCTTTTTATTCATGTAGAACACATTTTGTCTATATATCACCCATCGATTCGCCGATATCACTAGCGAACGCGATCGAGCACCGCATAAAGCGCCCCTTCTTCCATTTCAAGTGTCAAGGTATCACTGTCGAGTACGTAACGTGTTTCGTGCTCGCCATTTTCGTAGAGAAGTACAAGGTGTTCACCTTCTGTGTAATAGACGCCGCGATGCACCGCTTCATCTCCTTCATCGTTGCTGACACGGAACATAAACACAAAGTCGGGTTGCAGCACTAAATCCATCTTATCAACATCACTGGCTGAGACATCGTGCCCGCCTAAACTCTGACTCGACCAAATGCCAGCCAGTGAATTGGAGAGCGCCTTAGTAAATGTCACACCGTTGAGATTAAGCAAATGGTGATTACCCGAATAGCGGTACGCTTGTGGCTCAGAAGAGTTGAGTCCGAGTATTAGGGTATCATCGTTGGCTGTGTAGAGACCTTGCCAATGATCCACCGAGTAGTCTCGCTTCTGAATGTCGATTTGAAACTGATAGTTGGAGCTTAACGAAAGCTTGATGGCGAGAAAGTTTTCTGCTGATTCATCAGGACTCGGATTGACGAGATACCAGTCCCCCAACAAGAAAGGGTGATCAAATTGAGTAAGATCACTGTTGTCGTGTACTTCGGGCGAGAGCCTTTCTGCACTGACCCACGCGCTACCCATTAAAAGAATTAGTCCGATCCATTTCATCACGCATCCCTCACTCTTTTCTTAAAGCTTAGGTAGGGTTTTACGAATACGCGAAAAATTAGATCCAAATCACATTAATTGTCTGCACAAAAAAAGCGAGCACATAGGCTCGCTTGGTGTTATTTGCGGATTACAAGACAGGTAACAGGAAAGATGCCGACTTACTGCAACTTCAACATGTCCACCATGATCGCCACCGACTCATCCAAATAAGCGTCAGGCGCTTCGTAGTCTTTGGGTAAGTCGTCAAGATCGGTGTACGGCTCCTCACCCAATGCTTTTTGACGTAAATTGATGCGAGCCAGGCGTTCTTTATCTGCCTGTTCACTCTCCGCTTTACGCACTTTTTCATTGAGAGACAAAGCGTTGTCATCTTTTTCAGCACGATACTTTTCAATATCTTGAGCGATAAAACCGAACTCTAAATCGTTGGCAATACGCGCTTTGTGCTTGTCGTCTAATGCAGAAATCAAGGCATCGTTACGTGCTAACACCGTGTAATTGGCGCGATCAATACTATCCCAAGGTAGAGCGTTATCTTCGACACTCTCCCCGGTTTCATCCGCGTCTACAGCGGTTGGGAAAGGAATGTCAGGTGCTACACCTTTGTTTTGCGTACTGCCACCATCGATTCGATAGAATTTTTGAATCGTGTACTGCACGTAGCCCAACTCTTTATCAAACAAATCGTAGATATGGTTGAGAGAGCGGTGCTGCTGCACAGTGCCTTTACCAAATGAGTTCTCACCGAGAATGATCGCTCGACCGTAATCTTGCATCGCAGCGGCAAAAATTTCTGACGCGGACGCACTATAACGGTTAATCAATACCGTCATCGGTCCGTCGTAGCTGATTTTGTCGTCTGTGTCTGCATTCACGTTCACACGGCCATAACTGTCGCGAACTTGCACCACCGGACCGCTAGTAATAAAGAGACCAGATAGCGCAGTGGCTTCGGTTAACGCACCGCCGCCGTTGTTGCGGAGATCGACAATGATGCCATCGACACCTTTCGCTTTCAGTTGGGAGATTTGCTCGTCGGTATCTTTAGATAGGCCGACATAAAAACTCGGCACTTCGAGCACACCAATCTTCTTACCATCACGCTCAATCACTTCTGATTTGACCGCACGATCTTCTAAACGAATTTTGTCGCGCACGATAGTAATGACTTGCGATTTCGCCTCTTTACCCTCAGGCAAGATTTGCAAATTCACCTTAGTGCCTTTCGGCCCTTTGATCAATTGAACCACATCATCAAGGCGCCAACCGATAACATCAACGATCGCTTCACCATCTTGGCCGACACCAATAATACGATCCCCTTCGGACAACTGCTTGCTGTTCGATGCCGGTCCACCAGCCACTAATGAACGAATGACAGTATAGTCATCAGTCATCTGCAACACTGCACCAATTCCTTCGAGCGATAAATTCATCTCAGTTTGAAATTGATCAGCACTGCGCGGAGAGAGGTAACTGGTGTGCGGGTCAACTTCACGCGCAAAGGCATTCATGTACAACTGGAAGGCATCTTCATTGTGCGTTTGGCTGAGACGCTTAAGCGCATTGTTGTAACGTTTCTCAAGCACCTCTTTGATCTCTTTCCACTCTTTACCTGTGAGTTTGAGATTCAATGCATCATACTTAACACGTTTACGCCACAACTCATCCAACTCAGCTTTATCTTTTGGCCAAGCGGCTTTGCTGCGGTCAAGCTCAATGCTTTCATCGACATCAAACGTCATTTCGTCATCAAGCAGCGCCAGAGCAGTTTGAAAACGTTCATAACGACGCTTCATCGACAAGTTATAGACATCAAACGCAATTTGGTTGTTGCCGGATTTGAGCTGATCGTCAATCCCTACCGCCCACTCTTTGAACGAGTCAATATCCGCTTGAGTAAAGATATTTTTGTTGTAGTCGAGCATTTCGATGTAGCGATCGAAAATGGCTTGAGAGAAGGTATCGTCGAGAGTGAAATGTTTGTAGTGAGAGCGTGTGAATCGAGAAGTCACGCGCTTACTGGCAGTTTCGTGTTGAGTCTCGGGAGCGAGTACGGGTAAGTCTTTTAGACTCAGTTTAGCTTCAAGAGCATGGGCTGAAGACGCTGCCAGCCAGAGGCCAGCAGCAATCAGCGAGAGTTTTGAACGGCATTTCATGCGTAGGAGATTCTCCTTTATGCGCGCAAGTGCTCCGCTTTCACAACCATTTGTAGGCCGTTAGACAGTTGGACGCGCACATCTTCCTTATTGATTTCAACGATAGTCGCAGCCATATTTCCTTTGCCCATGTTCACGTTCACTTGGTTGCCGACGGTCATTTCGTCTGCATTCAATGCGCGCGTTTCTACAGGCTGTTTGGCTTTCTGTTCTTTACTTTGTTGTGGGCGGCGGCTCTGCGGCTTTTTCGCTGCCGGTTTCGCTTTAGCCTTCCCTTCTTCGCGCGCTTTTTGAGCTTGTTCTTTACGACGAGCCTGAACTTTTGCTTTGCTCTCTGCTAGTGCAGTTTTCGCATGTTCAACGTGCTCTTCTTCCAGTTCACCCGCTGGGTTACCGTCTAAATCTACACGTACTGCACCTGGCTTAACACCATGTAGGTAACGCCATGATGAAGTGTACTGTCTTAACGCTGCACGAAGCTGGGTCTTACTCACTTTTGGGTCGTCATTGAGACGGTCCGCAAGATCTTGAAAAATACCGATTTTAAGCGGCTTTGCTTCACCTTCTAAAGTAAAGCACTTAGGGAAACATTCAGCAATATATGCAATCACTTCTTTGCTGTTTTTTAACTTTTCAGTGTTTTCCATGAGGATTCCTGGTTATTGCGGCTTGTCCGCGAGCATTAAGAGTTTTAATTGAGGTATTATAGTGACCTGCAAATGAAAAACCACAGCCAATAGGCAAATTATGCCGCGATAGCGTGCGAATTAAGCAGCTTTTCCACTTCAGTCATCAAAAATGTTAGCCCCTGCTCGTCAATTTCGCTGAAACGCCCCACACTTGGGCTATCAATATCAAGCACGCCTTGGATTTCACCATTGATTGAAAAAGGAATCACGATCTCTGAATTACTCTCGGCGTCACACGCAATGTGGCCCTCGAATTCGTGTACGTCATGGATACGTTGAACGCTGTTAGTGGCGACCGCGGTACCACACACTCCTTTACCAACGGGAATACGTACACACGCAGGCTTGCCTTGGAATGGACCCAATACCAACTCACCGTCTTTCATCAGATAAAAGCCCACCCAGTTAAGGTTCTCCAGCTCCATATTCAATAGCGCACTGACATTGGAGAGATTGGCGATAAGGTCTGTTTCTGATTCGATAAGTGCAACCGCTTGCTTGGTTAAACGTTGGTATTGTTCTATGTTCATTGTATATACATCCGATTGAAAACTAGAGACTTCCACACGGTTTGTGCGTACAATCCGCACAAACTAAATAGTAAGCATTCTCATTATAATGATTGATAATCCCAACACTATTAGCCGTTCTTGGTTGATAACTCAAGTAAAACTTCATAAGACCAAGTTAATCGCTGCGAATTTGGTGGCGATTGCTGCGACTTTAATCAGTGTCCCTATCCCACTCTTGATGCCATTGATGGTCGATGAAGTGCTATTAGACCAACCCGGAGCCGGGCTGCGTGCCATGCAATGGCTCTTGCCGAGTAACTTTCATACCCCTACCGGCTATATAGTGTTGACCTTACTACTGGTCATTGTGATGCGCACGGCAAGCCAGGCACTGAACATTGTTCAGAGCCGTCAGTTCACTCTGGTCTCCAAAACCATTACTTTTGAAATGCGACGTAAGATGATCGACAAATTGGGTCGCATCAGCATGAAGGAATACGAGACAAGAGGCAGTGGCGGCATCAATGCCCACTTGATTACCGATGTTGAAACCATTGACCAGTTTATTGGCTCTACGTTAAGCAAGTTCCTGATAAGCCTACTGACCGTTCTCGGCACCGCTGTTGTTTTGCTCTGGTTAGATTGGCGCTTGGGGCTGTTCATCTTACTGGTTAATCCGGTGGTTATTTACTTCTCCCGCTTGCTGGGCGGCAAAGTGAAACATCTTAAAAAGCGCGAAAACCAATCGTTCGAGCGCTTTCAAAATCGGTTGATAGAGACACTCGATGGCATCTATCAATTGCGCGCCGCAAATAAAGAAAAAGCGTATCTCAAACAGTTAACCGAACAGGCCGATCAGATCCGATCCGATGCTGACAAGTACGCCTGGCAATCGGAAGCGGCAGGGCGTGTCTCCTTCTTACTATTCCTACTTGGCTTTGAGCTGTTTCGCGCTGTCGCTATGTTAATGGTGCTGTTTAGCGACCTGACGATTGGTCAAATCTTCGCAGTGTTTGGCTATCTGTGGTTTATGCTCAGCCCTGTGCAAGAATTGTTGGGCATTCAGTTTTCGTGGTACAGCGCTAAAGCGGCATTGACTCGCATCAATAGCCTATTGAGTATTGGCGAAGAGCAGCGCCCAGTGTCAACCGTCAATCCATTCACGGCAGACCGAGAAGTCGACGTCTCGATAGAAAAGGTCAACTTTGCTTATAATGAGGAAAACAAGGTGTTGCGCGATTTATCGCTCAACATCCCGGCAGGCAAAAAAGTCGCACTGGTTGGAGCAAGTGGCGGAGGCAAATCTACCTTAATTCAATTGTTAATCGGTGTTTATCAGCCGGACTCTGGCATCATTCGTTTCAATGGTGAGCCATGTCAGGATATCAGTTTCGATATCATTAGAGATCAAATTGCTGTTGTATTACAACAACCTATACTATTTAACGATAGCCTGAGGCATAATCTGACCCTTGGATCAGACTACCCGGATGAGCAGCTGTGGCAAGCCCTAGAGATTGCACAAATGCACGATGTCATTCGTCAACTCAGTGAGGGTCTCGAGACGCAAGTGGGCCGCAACGGGATTCGTTTGTCCGGTGGACAGCGCCAACGGTTGGCCATTGCGCGCATGGTGCTGAGCAATCCAAAATTTGTTATTTTAGACGAAGCAACGTCAGCGTTGGATACCGCAACGGAAGCCGCCCTCCACCGTGCTTTAACGGAATTTTTGAAGGGACGCACAACTCTAATCGTTGCTCATCGCTTATCTGCCGTAAAACAGGCGGATCTGATTTACGTTTTAGAAGATGGACAAGTCACTCAGGCAGGGACACATGGCGAACTGGTCGAACAGCAAGGTTTATATCAAACGCTTTACGGCGCGGTACAAACTCACGTCTAAATACTGCCTTAATAGTGACAACGTCACACAAAGAGGCACTCAATGAAACGCGCCTCGCCGCTCCACTCTCACACTAGCGAGATTCGCCAAGTTCGTCTTTGTCATGGCTGCGAGCTCGCAGTGGACACCTGTGAGGTAGAACAAGGAAAGAGCGCATTTTGTCCGCGTTGTGGAACGCAACTCTATCGGGGTGGCACCCCTTCTCTCTCTGGCAACTTAGCCATCGCCATCACCTGTTTGATGCTGTTTATTCCCTCGCACTTTTTTGACTTCATCAGTATCCGGTTGTTTGGTGTCATGATCCCAGCGACACTCCCGGCCGGTATTATCGCGCTCATTGATGAAGGCTTTACATGGTTAGCACTGCTGGTGTTTTTTTGCAGTTCGATTGCGCCGTTTTTGGTGTGCTCGAGCGTTCTGCTTGCCCACATTGCCCTCGCCAAGCGCCACTTCTCTTTACTTAAGTGGTCATTGCAAACCATCGCGGCACTCAAGCATTGGGTGATGATTGATGTCTTTCTGGTTAGCGTTGCGATCTCTTGCTTCAAGTTGCAAGACTATTCAGACATCTTCGTCGGTGTCGGGCTTTATGGCCTAGTGCTATTGCAGTTAGCGACCGTACTACTCTTAACCCGGATTAGTATCCGACGTTATTGGGAAGCCTACCTGCCTGAAGAGACATTAACTCTGGGCGAAAAATCGCTCCACTGCCACCATTGCCACCTGTCACAGCCAGAAGGTACGCACTGTCGCCGCTGCGAAAAACCTATCCATCATCGTAAACCGCGCTCAGTCCAAACAACCTGGGCTTACTTGGTGGCGGCAACGATAGCGATTTTTCCCGCCAACCTGATCCCAATCTCGATATTAATCACCAACGGACAACGTTTAGAAGACACCATCTTCTCGGGTGTTGCTTCATTGGTGAACAATGATATGGCGGGCATTGCGGCCATCATTTTCATCGCAAGTATTGTCGTTCCGGTCGCAAAGATTCTCGGCTTAGCGTACATCTTGCTCGCTATCCATTTTCAACGTTCGATCAATCATATTTATCGAATGAAAATCTACTTTATCGTCAAGTGGATTGGCCGCTGGTCAATGATGGATCTGTTTGTTATCTCCATCATGATGACCTTGGTTGACCGTGGCCAAATTTTGAATTTTACCCCAGGGTACGGCGCCGTCTTTTTTGGTATCGTGGTCATCTTAACCATGCTGGCCGCAGACAGTATCGACCCAAGACTCATTTGGGATAACCACCCTAAAACCTCCTACAAGGACACCCCTTCGCATGAGTAATGCTTCGCCCAATCAGAATGCTTACACGCCAGATATTAAGCGCAATAAAGGCTTATCGCCGCTATGGATATTGCCAATTTTGACCATGGCACTGGCAGGTTGGCTGGTGTTTAAAGCCATACAGGATGCAGGCCAGCGCGTGCAGATCTATTTTTCTGATGCACAAGGTTTGGTCGCCGGGCGCACCACCATTCGCTACCAAGGGCTCGAAGTGGGCATGGTGCGCGACATCAACCTGTCGAGCAATCTGGACAACATTTACGTGGATGTCGACATCTATCCCGAAGCGATTCAGTTACTTGGTCAAGATACGCGTTTTTGGATGGTCAAACCGACCGCCAGCCTTTCCGGCATTTCCGGTTTGGATGCTCTGGTATCAGGGAACTACATTGCGATTCAACCCGGTGATGAAGCGTCTGAACCTAAGAGTGTTTATACCGCGCTGGATCGCGCCCCGTCCGATCTTCTCGCACGTCAAGGGTTAAACATCACCTTGAAATCGCGCGATCTGGGTGGAATCTCTATCGGATCACAGATCGTCTATCGAAAAATCCCAATTGGCGAAGTCTACAGCTACAAATTGGATGACGACGCGAAGAACGTCCTCATCAAAGCGTCAATCCGCGAGCAATATCGCCACATCATTACCGATCAGAGCCGTTTTTGGAACGTCAGTGGCATTGGCGCCAATATTGGCTTTGAAGGGGTCGATGTGCGACTGGAAAGTTTGAGCGCCCTGCTCAGCGGTTCTATTGCGGTTGACTCCCCCGATGGCGGAGAGCCCGTCGAAGACAACGAAGAGTTTCGTTTGTACCGTGACCTAAAGACCGCAGGACGCGGTATCGCCATCCAAATTGCGCTACCTGACGACAACCATATCAAGGCCTCAGGGGCGCCCATTATGTACCGTGGTATTGAGGTCGGGCAGATTACCGGATTGCAGCTCAGTGAAGGACGCGAAAAAATCATCGCTTCCGCCGCGATTCAACCAGCATTCAGCGATATGCTCACCACCGGCAGTCGTTTTGTTCTCGAAGAGGCGAAAGTCTCGCTATCGGGTGTGGAAAACTTGGCTAACTTAGTCCAAGGTAATTACCTCACCTTGATCCCCGGAGATGGTCAGCGCGCAAGGCAGTTTAACGCCGTGCGTCAATTTGAATTTAACAAGCAGCAAGCACGTTCAGTCGCGCTGCAACTGACGTCTAACAACTCGTTTGGATTAGATGCCGGGGCGAACATCCTCTATAAAGGCATCACGGTGGGCTCCATCACGCAGGTATCACTCATCAATGATCAAGTCGTGTTCGACCTGCTGATTGACGCGGAATATTCCGAATTAATCCGTTCTCAAAACCGATTTTTTGTCACCGGCAGTGCCAGCGCTGAGCTCACCGAATCTGGGCTCAACATCTCTGTGCCGCCTGCTAAACAGCTGTTGACCGGCTCGGTGAGTTTTGTCAGTGAAGGCAGTGGTGAAGCCAAAGAGCGCTATCCGCTTTATGCGAGTCAGTCTTTGGCTGAGCTTGCCAAATACAATGTCTCTGGCTGGCAAACCCTCACACTGTTTGCCCCGGAATTGCCCTCAATCAGCAAAGGTAGCCCATTGCTTTATCGCAACTTGCAAGTCGGCAGCGTCTCGGATTTTCGCTTAGTTGACGGTGGTGTGATCATCGATGCGAATATCGAAAATCAATACAAACACCTGTTGAGTGAGCAAACCGTGTTCTGGAATCGCTCTGGCGTTGAGGTGGACGCCTCTTTAACGGGAGTCAACATTACCGCTGCGCCACTGAAAACCATCATCCAAGGTGGGATTGCTTTTGATTCCTTGCCGGGGGTCGACAACCGCCAAAAAGACAAGTGGTTGCTGTACAAAGATTTCAAAACCGCACGTAAATACGGCAAACGTGTCACCTTGCACTTTGATGGCAGCACAACGATCACAGCAGGCACGCCTATCCACTACAAGGGGGTCCAAGTCGGCGAAGTCACGCTTGTTACCCCCATATTTTCCAACGGAGAGTTCTCCAAAGGCGGCGTTGAAATTCAAGCTCGCATCTTGCCGGAATACGCCCAAACCATTGCGGTTTCAGGGTCGCACTTTTGGCAATCACAGGCAGAGATTGGCCTGTCGGGAGTAAAAAACATCCACAATCTGATCACGCCAAGTATCAATGTTGAGCCCGGCAATGGCCAGCCCCAACATCAGTTCGCGCTCAACACTGCACCTCAAATTCATAAAGGGGTGCAATTTAGATTGCAAACCGAAAGCCGAGGCTCAGTCACCAGTGGCACCCCGATTTTGTATCGTGAGATCGAGGTGGGCCAAGTGCGAGCAGTATCGTTAGGTGAATTTGCCGATCGCGTCGATATCGACATTGATATTCTGCCGGAATACGCCTATTTAGTGCGCCGTAATAGCGTATTTTGGAACACCTCTGGTGTGGATGTCTCGATTGGACTAACCGGTGCCAATATCAAAGCAGGTACGGTTGAAAGCATAGTGCGAGGCGGGATCACCTTTGCCACGCCGCAACAAACACAGCTCGAGCCGATAGCTCAAGATGGCCATACCTTCTACCTGCACCCGAAAGCAGAAGAGAGCTGGCGCAGCTGGCGAACGGTGATACCAAAACCTTAGCCAAGACCTATCACCTATCACCTATCACCTATCACCTATCACCTATCACCTATCATCAGTAAAAGCGCAGCCAAGTGGCTGCGTTTTTGCTACACTCTCGGCAAATTTTCTACTTAGAGATGCAGAGTGCACCAAAACGTTTATCTCCCTGACGACTTTCTCGCTGAAATGCAAACCATCCTTCCGTCTCATTTGACGATGGATGACTTCATCGCCGCTTGCCAACGACCACTTAGAAAAAGTGTCCGCGTCAACACTCTCAAGACCACAGTGGACGATTTTAAAGCGCTGGCTGAGCAGCAAGGATGGGTATTGACCCCAGTGCCTTGGTGTAAAGAAGGATTTTGGATTGATGCTGATGAAACCCGGGTGCCACTGGGGAATCGTGCTCAACACATGGCAGGGCTGTTTTACATCCAAGAAGCCAGTTCCATGATGCCTGTCTCTGCGCTCTTTTCTGGTGATGACACCTTTCAGGCGGTGCTCGATATGGCGGCTGCACCAGGGTCAAAAACGACACAAATCGCTGCGCTGATGGATAATGAAGGCGTATTGGTGGCGAACGAGTTTTCCGCTAGCCGCGTGAAAGTACTCCATGCGAATATTGAGCGCTGCGGTATTCGTAACGCCGCATTGACTAACTTCGATGGCCGCGTGTTTGGTGGTTGGCTGCCAGAGCAGTTCGATGCCGTTCTCATCGACGCACCCTGCTCTGGGGAAGGTACGGTTCGCAAAGATGCCGATGCGATGAAAAACTGGAGTAAAGCGTCAGTGCTATCCATCGCAGAGACGCAAAAAGATCTGATCGAAAGTGCTTTTCACGCCCTAAAACCGGGCGGTGTCATGGTCTACTCGACCTGTACGCTCAGCGTGGAAGAGAACCAGCAAGTCTGCCAGCACTTAAAGTTAACCTTTGGCGAGTTGGTGGAATTTGAAAGCCTTGAATCCTTATTCCCGGGTGCTGACGAAGCGCTAACCGCCGAAGGCTTTTTGCACATATTCCCTCAAGTCTATGACTGTGAAGGATTCTTTGTGGCAAAAATACGTAAAACTGGCACTGCGACACCACCTGATGTAAAAAAACGCCTCGGTAAATTTCCGTTTCAGAAAGCATCGGAAAAAGAGCAGCAAGCGATCGCTAGCGCACTGCAAGACGCGCTGTCTGTTTCGCTGCCTCAACACACCACGATTTGGCTGCGTGACAACGATGTTTGGTTGTTCCCCGATGCGCTCGAGCCAATGCTCGGCGAACTGCGCTTTTCACGTATGGGAATAAAGATCGCCGAAGCGCATAAGAAAGGCTATCGCTGGCAACACCAAGTCGCCACCGCACTGGCAACGGGGAATGAAGCGAACAGTGTCGAACTTTCTATTGATGACGCCAGAGAGTGGTACATGGGAAGAGATGTGAGACCGGCGCAAACAGGCAAAGGTGAAGTGCTGGTCAAATACGGTAACGATGTGATTGGACTCGGGAAATGGGTCGGAAATCGAATCAAAAATGGCCTACCCAGAGAATTGGTAAGAGACAAAAATCTGTTTTAATCCCTAAACCAAGGTATGAAATTTCTTCATTGCCTGGCGCTATACTGATCTTGAACTACAATTGAAGTATTGATTGGTGATGAATATCAGACTGTTAGCGCAGGCTCTGTAGGAGCCCTTCCCCTAGGCCCAAAGCATGATCCGCTTCGGGCCTTTTTTTGTCTCAAGTCGATTAATCAGCGAGGTAAATCCCATCTTGCTCGATACGGATACGACCTTGCTTGTAAAGACCGCCAATGGTTTTCTTGTACGTCCCTTTACTGGTTCGAAACGTTGAGAAAATGGCTTCTGGCGATGACTTATCATTAAGAGGGAGAAAGCCGCCCTTTTTCTCCAATAACTCAAGCACTTTCTCACTCAAGTCATCCATTTTTCCAACACCGACTTTTTGCAGCGAGAGATCGATTTTGCCATCTTCACGGATCGCTTTGATGTAGCCTTTAAGACGCTTACCAATAAAGAGTTTTCCAAACACGTCAGACTTAAAGATCATACCCCAGTGTTGGCCTTCAACGATCGCTTTAAAGCCTAAGTCGCTGCGCTCTGCAATCAACAGCTCGACTTGCTGGTTTTTGCTATAAGGTGGCGGAGTTTTATCCAGCAGTTTGTTGAATTTGGTGGTTCCGACGATGCGCCCAGATGCTTTGTCAGTGTAGACGTACACCAACACAGTTTGACCTTCTTTAAAGCGGGCACGCTGCTCACTGAACGGGATCAACAGATCCTTGCCTTTAATTCCCCAATTGGCAAAAGCACCGGTGCTGTTGACCCCTTGGATTTCCATCAGCCCCCACTGGCCCACTTCGGCAATCGGAGTTTCAGTCGTCGCCACCAACTGGTTGTCGGAATCAAAGTAGAGAAACGCATCAATAAATTGGCCCACTTCCGCGTCTTTTGGCGCAAAGCGATTTGGCAGCAAAGAGGTGCCGTATTCTCCGGCATCCAAAAATAGTCCAAAGTCGGCTTTTTTTACAATTTCTAAGTGGTTTACCTTACCAACGTTAATCATTTCAACGGTCTCTTGCTAAATTTGCGGCGATTATACCCAATCTCTGATATGCTTTCGCCAGCTAATTTGAACTTTATGGAGATTTTCTTGGTCACGGTAGACAAACAAGATGGCATCACTCTCAAAATTTCTCACGCAATGGCTTCGACCAAGAAGTCGGATCTCGACCTCTACTTTTTCATTCCCGGTGAGCTTGGCTTAAACGCTGACACCGTCAAAGAGAGTGAATTCTATTACGAGTCTCTGGCGCAAAAACGCGCTTATTTCAGTGACAAAACGCTACTTCCGCTCGTGCACAGTCGACTTGCCAAACGAGGACGACTCTCGTCAACTCAGTACCGCGTCAGTTTAAGTTTGTTCGCCTACCAATACGTGATTGCGTTAGATAAAGCGGTCAGCGAATTGAATAAACACAACTCCGAGTCCGTCACCACCGATGAAGTAGACGAAGTCATCGAACTCTCTCTCGATATTTTGAAAAAGCTGCGTCGGAGTATTCCTTATGAAGAGGGGCTGAAACGCTACTACGCCAACATCGATAACTACCTCTCTTGGTACACCGGGCAAAGGCTGATGTCATTGGTTGCCCACATGCCACGTGACAGTGAATACAAGACGCTCAAAGAGCGCTTGCTCACTATCGTTGAGAAAGAAGCTGCGCACCGAAAACTCAACAACTACAACTCAGAAAGCGTTAGAGGCGATGTGACCCGCTTGAGTAACAAAATGCGCTTATTAAGACGTTTGATAGAACATCCCATCGTCCTGCAAGAAAAAACGCAATCATTGGGCAACAATCTAAAGCGAATTGTGAAAGGCAGTGCAACGGGGTTTGTGATGGTGTTTGTCACCATTACCGCAATTCTGGCTCGTGATTATTGGGGTGAGATCACCGCATCGTTCATCATTTTGATGTCATTTGTCTACGCACTACGCGAAATATTTAAAGACGATCTGCGGGATGTCATGTGGCGGTGGATTCGACGTGGCCGACCTAAGTGGCGTAAAACCTACCTGGATCCGACAACCAAAAAGACCGTCGGGCAAAAACTCGAATGGCTTGATTATCTTGGGCTCGACAAACTTCCCGACCGCATCAAGTCGATTCGCAAAAAGCGCGTCGTCCAACGGGAAGAACAAATTTTACACTATCGTTCAGAGACGGAGATGACTACATCGAAGTTTATGAGCGGTTATGAAGAAACGCGCGAAACCTTGTTACTCAGCATGCGACCGTTTACCCGTTTGATGGATAAGGGCTCAAACAAAATTTATACTCTGAACAACAGTCAGGTGAGCCGCGAATCCGTTGAAAAGCGTCACCTGCTCGACTTGATTGTCAAAGAAGACAATCACGACGGAAACCCAAACTATTACCGTTGGAAAATCGTGCTCAACCGCAGCAAAATCGTTGCGATTGAGCAAATTGAGGTGGATGACTTCACTCACCCCTTCGCTTTAGTGACAGAGTAAGTAAGAATTCCGCCATCGGCTCATCGCCATGTAGGCTTGGGCAGAGGGCGGTAATTTTTACCGCTTGGTTGACACGCTCACCGGTCGCGAACGTCTCATCAAGCATCTTGTCAATCAGCTCCCCATCGTCACAGACAAAGTGGACATCCGCCTCAGGTCGCTTTAAGAATTGCCCTTCCACCGCTTTAAAAGCCAGAGACACCTGCTTGCCTCGCGCCTGAGCTTTACTCATCGCCATGAAACCGCCTGCGACGTCAGCACCAACCGCCAAGACACCAAAATACATACTGCCGAGATGATTTTTAGTCCGTCTTTTTAGTGGAATTTTTACCTCTACGCGCTGCTCATCCAATTGGAGAATTTTAGGTCGACAGAGCCAAATTAGGGGGACTTTGAGAAAGCCAAAGTAATTGAGGTAAAAGTTCGCTTTAGTAAGAGGGCTTAACATAGACTGGTCCGACTAGTGGATTTAGAGCCAGTTGAATATGGAAGGCGTGCAATGTCAACAATTTGTTAACATTGCACTTTCAGATAGTGAGATAACTCAGATTACTTAGTCAGTTACACCGTCACAACAAGTTCGACGTGTTCACGTTCGACCAAATACTCTTGGATTTTTGCGTAGTTCAAGAGGCCACTGCTGGTTAGGATTACCGGCTTATTGACGCTCTCTGCCGCTTTGGTCGTCATGTCAATCAGTTGTAGCACCGCTTCACTTTGTGGTTCAAACAAATAGTGTAGTGTCTCGTCTAGACGATCGATACCCAGCGTATATTGGGTTAGGTTTTCCAAATTAATCACGACGCCATCAAAATAGTGCAATAGACGCTCGGCCATCAGCGCAGAAGACGGTACATCGACAGTATAAAGCACCTTGAGCCCGTCAAGGCCACGCGGCAGTCCTTGCTCGGCAAGCAAATCGATGATCTTCGCGGCATCAGATAAAGCACGAACAAACGGCACCACAATTTCAACCTGATGACCTTGCACTCTTAATGCTTTGATCACATCGCACTCTAGGACAAAACTGGCGCTAAACTCTGGCTGGGCATAGCGAGACACGCCACGCATACCGAGTGCTGGATTCACCGCCTCAGGCTCCACATCACCACCCAATAGCGAACGCATTGCATGGCTGTCCGCATTACTTAGCGATACACGCACAACTTTGTGATCAGGGGAGATGGCGTCAGAGATGATTGAGACCAAGGTAGAAACAAAGTGCGTCTTGAGATCTTGTTCACCCAACATCGCATCGATAGAGCTACGTTGTAGTGGATCGAGCGGCGATGTGGCTGACTCAAAGCTAGGATGGTAAAAAATGTGCTCTAGGATGAGCTCAGATAAGGAAACAAAGAGGTGTTGTCCACCTTGTTGACCGTCGACCTTAGGTAGGGCGTCGCCACTACTCAATGCAGAATGCAAATTGCTTGAACCGGATAAACTCATTACTGCTCCGTACTTAGATTATTATTGTGATATTTGAAACATACCGACTCGCGCCAGTGAAGACAAGGGCAAAACAGAATTTAAAACTAACATTTTTGAATAGTTTTTCAGATCTACGCTTCGCACTTGAAGAGTTTCAGGATAAGTAGTTTATTACTTGATTCGTTTCCGTTATCTTTAGCGCTTCGCAATAAAAAGAACAGGCTCTGGTATGCCATTAAAAACCGATGAATTAAGAACGCAGCCTTTAGGCCCTATGCCAACTCCGGCAGAACTTGGAAGCGCCCACCCGATTACTGATGATGTCGCCGAGCGTATTGCTGTTTCGCGCCGTCAAATTGAACAAATTCTCACTGGTGAAGACTCTCGCCTACTCGTAATTGTTGGCCCGTGCTCGGTACACGATACAGAGGCGGCGATCGACTACGCACAGCGTCTGTCTACGATTCAAGCGCAATATAAAGATGAGCTTTTTATCGTCATGCGCACTTATTTCGAGAAACCGCGCACCGTCGTAGGCTGGAAAGGCTTAATTACAGACCCTAACCTAGACGGTTCGTACGCGCTGGAAACTGGTCTTAACAAAGCACGTAAACTCCTGCTTGATATTAATAAACTTGGCTTGGCAACCGCCACTGAGTTCTTGGATATGATCACCGGCCAGTACATCGCTGACTTAATCACTTGGGGTGCGATTGGCGCGCGCACGACAGAGTCACAAATTCACCGTGAAATGGCGTCTGCCCTCTCTTGCCCTGTCGGTTTCAAAAACGGCACCAACGGCAATGTTAAAATCGCCATCGATGCGATTCGTGCCTCTATGGCCTCGCACTACTTCTACTCGCCAGACAAAAATGGACGCATGACGGTCTATCGCACGAGCGGTAACCCATACGGCCATATCATTCTTCGCGGTGGTGACACAGGGCCGAACTTTGATGCGGCATCGGTCGCGCAAGCTTGTGAGCAACTCGCTCAATTTGATTTACCGCAGCGTCTTGTGGTCGACTTCAGCCATGCCAACTGTGAAAAGCAGCATCGCAAACAGCTGGATGTGGCAAAGGACATCTGTGAGCAGATCCGTTCAGGAAAGCATCAGATTGCCGGTATTATGGCCGAAAGTTTTATTGTCGAAGGCAACCAATCCATGTGTGACCTCAACAATCTCACTTATGGTCAATCCATCACCGACCCATGTTTAGGCTGGGAGGACACTGTGCAGATGCTGGACATGCTTGCTGACGCTGTGAAAGCGCGACCTTAATCAACGACTATTTCGGAGTACATTATGCCCTCTTTTGACATTATCTCAGAAATCGACGCGGTTGAATTGCGCAACGCCGTCGACAACGCATCACGTGAACTATCGACTCGCTTCGACTTTCGTGGCGTTGAAGCGACGTTTGAACTGCAAAAAGACGAATCCGTGAAACTGAATGCCGAAGGTGAATTCCAGCTCAAGCAAATGCGTGACATTTTACGCTCTAACCTCACTAAGCGTGGCGTAGACGTCAATGCAATGGAAGCGAAGCCTGAGGAGGCCTCCGGTCGCAACTGGCACCAAATCGTCATTTTCAAGCAAGGCATTGAAACGCCAGTTGCGAAGAAAATTGTCAAGCACATCAAGGACTCTAAGATCAAAGTCCAAGCCTCTATCCAAGGTGAAAAAGTGCGCGTGACTGGTAAAAAACGTGATGATTTACAAGCGACGATGGCACTCATCCGCGAAGCAGAACTCGGCCAACCTTTCCAGTTTGAAAACTTTCGTGACTAACGATTAACGAAGCCATGCTCACATAGCAGTGAGTCATTCGCACAAACCCGCTGAACAGCGGGTTTGTTTTTTTCTAAACAGACAAAACGCAAGGGTCAGCGCTTTGCTGCCATCGTGGCTTGTTTAATCGTTAAATCATTACCCTGTAACAACTTGGTGTCACTTGCCCCGGCCTCAACCAAGACAACCACTTTCAGCCCTTCCTGTTTGGCAGACATCAAGTACTGAGCAAGGTCGGCGCTACTTTCAAAAGGCGTGCGCTCAGCATCGCGGCGAACCAAATCGACAAACGCGAAAGGACAGTTCTCACTATGAAGTACGAGTTCCGCCTCTTGCATGATTTTCAGCGCTTTTAGCGACAACAACTCGACATCTTCACCACATTCAATCCAGACAGTCGAAGCGGGTTTGGTGATGCCTTCACTGAGTAAGGCTTGATAGTGCGTTTCGAACTCATCAAGACTGGTCATCTCTTGCACATTTGAGTTGGCAAAGAACGCTTCCCAAAAAGTTCGCCTTTCATCAACGCTGGCGAGATGTTGCTTAATATCATTGCGCTTTGAGGCTGCAAAGTTAGCTTGCAGTGATAAGTTGTGAGGTAATATCGACTCGAGTTTTTCGCGGATATTTCTCACTAGCACTGGGGAAGCGCCACCGCTAGAGATGGCAATTTGAATTCGACCACGATTCACTATCGAGGGGGTAATGAAATCGCAATACGGTTGGTCATCCACGACATTGACGAGCAAGCGTTTCTTTTTCGCATCGAAATGAACCTGGTGATTTAACTCAGGATTGTCTGTGGTTGCCCATACTTGGAGGTAATGTTGATCTAACAGCTCACTCGAATAGAAGCTTTGTATCCAGCGACAACGTTCCTGCTCCACCAAGCGTGCTAAATAGGGCTCAATCTTGGGTGACACAATGGTCACATCGGCGCCAGCTCTCACTAAGCTGTCCACTTTTCGACTGGCGACCTCGCCCCCTCCCACCACAAGAACTGGCTGGTGATTGAGGTTTATAAACAGCGGAAAATACTGCATTTCAATCCTTGGTAAACCATTTGTACTAGCTCATGATACTACCAAAAATGGGGCATCGTGTTCACCCTACCTTGACAATTAAAATAATATTACTCTGAATTTAACCTTGTTCGCAGTCATTCATACCAATTCAGCATCCTGGCAACAATTGATAGTCTGATCATTTAGAATTATTAGCTATCACATTCTGACGCACCAATCTGATCCCTAGTTGCACTATTTACATTCAGATAACATTTCGCCATTCTAATCATTGTTGAGGTTTGTGATTTCATTCAAAAATTCTTTTAAATTATGAAGTTGAGAATTTCGAGATCCTTACCTACGCTTATAAACGATTGATTTGGTTACCAGTGGTGCAATCAGCTCAGTCAATAAATACTAAGACACAACATATTTCACTCGTTTTTTCAGGTTCTGCCTGACTTAACATGGATCATACAGGAAGGATACAAATGGCACATAAACTAACAGTTCTTGCTTCTGTCGTAGCTGCATCTACTGCTCTGATGTCTACAAGCGCATCTGCAGCTGATAGCACGTTGGATAAAGTGACTAAACAAGATTTTATTACTTGTGGTGTAAGTACTGGTCTACCGGGCTTCTCAAACCCAAACTCTAAGGGTGAATGGGAAGGCATCGACGTGGAATACTGTCAAGCACTTGCTGCAGCCGTACTGGGTGACAAAACAAAAGTTAAATACGTTCCGCTCACTGCAAAAGAGCGTTTCACTGCACTTCAATCCGGTGAAATCGATGTACTGTCACGTAACACAACGTGGACATTGCACCGTGATACGGCGCTTGGTCTTAACTTCGTTGGCGTAAACTACTACGACGGCCAAGGCTTTATGGTTAAAAAAGACCTAGGTCTTACGAGTGCTAAAGAGCTGGACGGCGCATCAGTATGTGTTCAGTCAGGAACAACTACCGAACTTAACCTAGCGGACTACTTCCGCAACAATGGCATGTCATACAAGCCAGTGGTATTTGATACCGCAGCGCAAACCTCAAAAGGTTTCGATGCAGGCCGTTGCGACGTGCTAACAACTGACCAATCTGGTCTGTACGCACTTCGCTTAAATCTACAAGATCCGAGCTCAGCGCAGGTTCTACCAGAAATCATTTCTAAAGAGCCCCTAGGCCCAGTGGTTCGTCAGGGTGATGATCAGTGGTTTAACGTTGCAAAATGGACTCTTTCTGCCATGGTCAACGCAGAAGAATACGGTATTACATCTAAGAATGCAGATGAAATGCTGAAGTCTGAAGATCCAAACATCAAACGTATTCTTGGTGTTGACGGTCCTAAAGGTAAAGGCCTAGGTATCCGTGATGATTGGGGTTACCAAGTCATCAAGCAAGTGGGTAACTACGGCGAGAGCTTTGAGCGTACCGTAGGTACAGGATCTCCACTACAGATCTCTCGTGGTGTGAACGCTCTGTGGAATGCAGGCGGCTTTATGTACGCTCCACCAATCCGTTAATCGCAGTACATAACAACAAGCAAAGAAAGGGCGGTCTCCCCGCCCTTTTATTAAAAATGGATTTGAGGTTATAGCTGTATGAAACCTACTGATACTGTTGCTGGTAAGTCAGGTAGTGCGCCTGCTTCCAATGCAAACCTTCTCTACAATCCCACTTTTCGATCGGTCGTCTTCCAAATCATTGCGATAGTCGCCTTGGTCTTTTTCTTTTACACAATAGTCAATAATGCCTTAACGAACCTCGGAGCTAGGGGCATTGCCACTGGTTTTGATTTCCTCGGACAAGAAGCGGGCTTTGGGATTGGCCTCACCCTTGTTGAATATGATGAAACCTTCTCTTATGGAAGAACCTTTTTAGTTGGCTTACTGAACACCGCATTGGTCTCTTTCTTGGGGATCATTCTTGCGACTGTGATTGGTTTTGCCATGGGTATCGCACGTCTCTCCAGCAACTGGTTGGTCAGTCGACTTGCGGCAGTCTATATCGAAATTTTCCGTAACGTCCCCCTGTTACTGCAAATTTTCTTTTGGTATTTCGCCGTTCTGCAAGCACTGCCTTCAGCGCGCCAGAGCCTAAGCTTAGGGGAAGCTATTTTCCTTAACGTTCGCGGTCTGTATTTTCCAGCCCCTGTTTTCGGTGAAGGGTCATCTGTCGTGGTCGCTGCCTTTGTGTTCGGCGTAGTCGCGACGCTATTTGTTGCCATTTGGGCCAAAAATAAACAAAAGCTCACCGGACAGCAAACCCCAGTTGGGCGAATCGCGTTAGGGTTAATCGTTGCGTTACCCGTTGTGACCTACTTTGTGATGGGCTCGCCTATTCACGCAGAATACCCTGAACTGAAGGGCTTTAACTTCCGTGGTGGCATCAGCATCATCCCTGAACTTGCAGCACTTCTGCTTGCGTTGAGTATTTATACCGCGTCCTTTATTGCAGAAATCGTACGTTCCGGTATAAACGCGGTGAACCACGGTCAGACGGAAGCGGCCATGTCGCTAGGTTTACCTCGCTCACGTACGTTGAAGCTCGTCGTCATTCCACAGGCGCTGCGTATCATTATTCCTCCGCTCACAAGTCAATACTTGAACCTGACTAAAAACTCATCGCTCGCAATGGCGATTGGTTATCCTGATTTGGTTTCAGTATTTGCAGGTACAACGCTTAACCAGACCGGTCAGGCAATTGAGATTATCGCGATGACCATGGGCGTATACCTGACTCTCAGCTTGCTCACGTCAGCACTGATGAACTTGTACAACAAAAAAGTCGCTTTGGTGGAGAGATAGAATGAAAGTACATCAATTTCAACCTAGCCTACCGCCACCGGCAAATACTGTGGGTGTGATGGGATGGCTGCGTAAGAACTTATTTAACGGCCCGGTCAACTCCGTGGTTACCGTCATACTTGCCTATGTCGCCTTCAGCTTGATCTGGAACATCGTCGATTGGGCACTGATTAACGCTGATTGGGTTGGCACAACTCGTGACGCTTGTAGTCGAGACGGTGCATGTTGGGTATTTATCAGCGTACGCTGGGAACAGTTTATGTATGGTTTCTACCCGCAAGAAGAGCTTTGGCGCCCTCGCCTGTTCTACTTCACGCTAGCAGTGTTTACTGTGTTGCTCGCATACGAGAAGACACCTAAACGTACTTGGATATGGCTGTTCTTTGTCAACGTCTACCCGTTTTTAATTGCAGGCCTTCTGTACGGTGGATTCTTCGGCCTAGAAGTCGTTGAGACACACAAATGGGGCGGACTTCTGGTCACATTGATCATCGCTCTGGTCGGTATCGTCGTCTCACTTCCAATTGGTGTTGCTCTTGCACTCGGAAGACGCTCAGATATGCCGATTATTCGCAGCATCTGTACCGTTTACATCGAAGTATGGCGTGGTGTGCCACTGATCACTGTTCTATTCATGGCGTCGGTAATGCTGCCATTGTTCCTGTCGGAAGGTTCGGAGACAGACAAATTGCTACGCGCTTTGATTGGTGTGGTGATGTTCAGTTCTGCCTACATGGCTGAGGTTATCCGTGGTGGTTTACAAGCCATTCCAAAAGGCCAGTATGAAGCAGCGGATGCGCTTGGCTTAAGCTACTGGAAAAAGACAGGACTGATCATATTGCCTCAGGCACTTAAGATCACCATTCCTTCTATCGTGAACACCTTTATTGGCCTCTTCAAAGACACCAGTCTTGTATTGATTATCGGTATGTTTGACGTACTCGGTATTGGCCAAGCCGCAAACACTGACCCCGAGTGGTTAGGTTTTGCTACGGAAAGTTATGTTTTTGTCGCGTTAGTGTTCTGGGTATTTTGTTTCGGCATGTCGAGATATTCGATTTGGCTAGAGAACAAACTCCATACCGGTCACAAACGATAATTTATAAGCTCAAGGACGTATTATGACGCAACAACAAGATTACATGATCCAACTTAAGGATATGAACAAGTGGTATGGTGAGTTTCATGTACTGAAAAACATCAACCTCAATGTCAAAAAAGGCGAGAAAATCGTTATTTGTGGCCCATCAGGTTCTGGTAAGTCCACGATGATTCGCTGTATTAACCGCTTAGAAGAGCACCAGAAAGGCCAAATCATCGTTTCTGGTAACGAGCTGACAGAAGACCTCAAGAACATTGAGGCAGTTAGACGCGAAGTCGGCATGTGTTTTCAACACTTCAACCTCTTCCCTCACCTCACTGTGCTAGAAAACTGTACGCTAGCACCGATTTGGGTCAAGAAGATGCCAAAAGAAGAAGCGGAAGCCGTCGCGATGAAGTACCTTGAACGCGTGAAGATCCCTGATCAAGCGGATAAATATCCAGGTCAGCTCTCTGGTGGTCAGCAGCAGCGCGTTGCGATTGCTCGCTCGTTGTGTATGAGCCCGCAAGTGATGCTGTTTGACGAACCGACGTCGGCACTCGACCCAGAAATGGTGCGAGAAGTGTTGGATGTGATGGTTGAACTGGCCGGTGAAGGGATGACCATGCTTTGTGTCACCCACGAAATGGGGTTTGCGAAAGAGGTCGCCGATCGCGTTATCTTCATGGACGCGGGCGAAATCATCGAAGAAAACAACCCAGTTGATTTCTTTGAAAATCCGCAATCGGATCGAACTCAAAACTTCCTAGCACAAATTCTCCATCATTGATTGATGGGTAAGCAAAGGGCGACTTCGGTCGCCCTTTTTGATTGTTATATTGTGTTACATCTTTCAAAATACTTAAGTTTCTATTTCTATTATTATTTTACTAACGACTTGACTCGTCGGGGCTTGATCTTTTTACTGATAAGCCTCATATATGTCGGTATAAACATAAAACTTCACGAGGAAGATTATGAACAGTCCTATGTTTACCCGCACTTCTACACAAGAAAGTGCTCTACAAACCAATAAGGTGTTGCGTAATACCTACGCACTCCTTTCTATGACCCTGCTTTGGTCAGCGGTCGTGGCTGGTGTGTCTATGGCGATGAATCTACCTCGCCCTGGCCTTATCATCATGCTGGTCGGCTTCTACGGTCTGCTATTCCTAACGGAGAAAAACCGCAACAACAGCATGGGCTTGGTATTTACATTCCTATTCACTGGCTTCCTAGGGTACACACTCGGTCCGATTCTCAACGCGTATGTTGGCGCAGGCATGGGTGATGTTATCGTTACCGCATTAGGTGGTACTGCATTGGCGTTTCTTGGCGCTTCTGCTTACGCACTGACTACTAAACGTGACCTTTCTTTCCTAGGTGGCGTGCTTATGGCTGGTTTTGTTGTCTTGCTTATCGGTATGGTGGCGAACATCTTCCTGCAAATGCCGATGTTGTACCTCGCAATGAGCGGTATGTTTGTCCTCTTCTCTACCGGTGTGATTTTGCTAACGACGCAGCAAATCGTTCGTGGCGGTGAGACAAACTACATCTCAGCGACAGTGAGCTTGTACGTTTCTATCTACAACCTCTTCATCAGCCTTTTGAGTATTCTAGGTGTGATGAACGACGATTAATCGTCTCGCAATAGCAACATTGTTTAGAGCCCCGACATTATGTTGGGGCTTTTTGTTATCACCGCCCCGCGAAGCGTTAGGATTGTGTCATTCACAAAGCTACGCTAACCTATAGCCGTTTTGAATCCAGCAAGGTAATAAGATGTTCGAATACAAGGGCAAAACGATTGAGACCGACGCGCAAGGTTACCTCAAAGACCATACGGAGTGGGAGGAAGCGATGATCCCCGCCTTGGCTGAAATGGAAGGAATAGAACTGACCGGTGCCCACCTTGAAGTGATCTTATTTGTACGTCACTTCTATGAAGAGTTTAATACGTCGCCTGCGGTCAGAATGCTCGTCAAAGCGATGGAAAAAGCACATGGCCCAGAGAAAGGAAACAGTAAGTACCTGTTTAAGCTGTTTAAACAAGGCCCAGCTAAACAAGCGACAAAATTAGCCGGACTGCCTAAGCCTGCGAAATGCCTGTAGCCACCTGCTTAGTACTTAGTCATGAATGGTATCAGAGAATTTCAAACCCTTTAAAGTCTCGATAGGTTAACGGTTCAGAAGTCATTGACTCCACACGCGACGTTTTGGGACCGTGCGTTAGCCAAGAGGCCATCTGTTCAATGGCCTCTTCCTCACCACACACGACCACTTCAACATCACCGTTGTTCAAATTCTTCGCGTAGCCGGCTAGCCCTAGAGTCATTCCTTGATAAGAGGTGTGATAGCGAAAACCTACCCCTTGAACTGTCCCCGATACGATAAACCGCTTGCATTGCTGCGCCATAATATCATCCTCTTAATACCTATTATCATCAGTATGGACCAACGTCATCCGTTTGGGATTGAGCTCGCTCCCAACAGCGAACATCCGATAGACGGGGTTTTATTTGATTTTCCCGGTGACATCCTCGAAAATACCCGACCTTTGTTTCCAAACTAATGAGCACAGTAATGACAGCAGCGATTTACCTTGTGAAAGGCCGTGATAAATCACTAAAACGTAAGCACCCTTGGATTTTCTCGCGCGGTATTGAGAGAGTCGAAGGCAAACCCCAGCTCGGTGAAACGGTGGATGTCTATGCCCAAAATGGCCAATGGTTGGCGAAAGCCGCCTATTCTCCAAATTCTCAAATTCGTGCTCGAGTGTGGTCTTTTGAACAACAGCCCATTGACCACGCCTTTTTTGTCAAGCGTATTCAAGATGCACAATTGCTCCGCCAAGATATCATCGAACGTGACGGGTTAACGGGTTACCGTCTGATCGCGGCTGAATCTGATGGCTTACCCGGGGTTACTATCGATAAATACCAGAACTATTTGGTCTGTCAGCTATTAAGTGCCGGTGCCGAATATCAGAAATCGTTGCTTGTCTCTGCGCTCACTGAAGTCTTTCCTGATTGCCATATCTACGAACGATCAGATGTTGCGGTGCGTAAAAAAGAAGGATTAGAGGAAACAACCGGAGTTCTTCATGGTGAGCTACCCCCACCATCAGTTGTCATTGAAGAAAACGGCGTCAAAATCAGCGTAGACATTGTTAACGGCCACAAAACCGGCTTCTACCTCGACCAACGTGATAGCCGACAGCAAGCCACCAAATACGTCAAAGACAAAGAAGTGCTTAACTGTTTCTCCTACACTGGTGGCTTTGGTCTTTATGCACTCAAAGGTGGTGCAAAACGCGTTATCAATGCAGATGTTTCTCAGCCAGCACTCGATACTGCCAAGTTTAATGCCGAGCTAAACGAGTTTGATATCTCTAAGAAACGCGCGGTATTTCTTAATGCAGATGTGTTCAAGCTATTGCGTGAATACCGAGATCAAGGCACTCAATTTGATGTCGTCATCATGGATCCGCCGAAGTTTGTCTCAAGCAAGAACAATTTAACCTCTGGCGCGAACGGCTACAAAGACATCAATATGCTCGCGATGCAAATTTTAAAGCCTGGCGGCACACTGCTCACCTACTCCTGTTCAGGCCTAATGAGTGGTGAGTTATTCCAGAAAGTCATCGCTGACGCCGCTATCGATTCCGGTCGCCAAGTAAAGTTTGTTGAACGCTTTGAACAAGCAGCTGACCACCCTACTGATAGCGCTTATCCAGAAGGTTTCTATTTGAAAGGGTTTGCGTGTAAGGTGCTTTGAAGATTTAACATTGTTTCTTAAAGCAGAGCCGACCATTGAGGTCGGCTCTTTTAGCTTTAGTCTTTGATAATCAGAATGTCTTTAAGCTGATCGGTCAAGTCTGCACTATTCCAGCCTTCAAGCTCTATCGTCACTCTATCATCGCCTTTCATCACCACTATCTCTGCATGATTGTCATCCGCATCGGTGTCTTCCACTTTTACATACTGGCTAATAATATCATCGACAGATCTATCATCACCTTCAAACAACTCCGAAAGATCAATCTTGTCACCTTCATCTTTGCTGAAGTCTTTAATCACATCAACAGAACCGTCTAGGTCACTGTCAACCCACTTGAAGATATCAGCGCCATCACCGCCGGTGAGGGTATCATCACCCAATCCGCCAATGAGGATGTCGTCACCTAATCCTCCAATGAGAGTGTCGTCTCCTGTGCCACCAACTAAGATATCATTGCCTTCTTCACCCAATAAGATATCGTCGCCACCTTGGCCGTAGAGAATGTCGTCACCCTCTCCACCAATGACGGAATCATTTCCACCTCTGTTATCACCTTCTACATCGAATAGGCTATGGTTAGATTTGATATAGTCATAAACATCAGCATCAGTCGCATCGTAACCGTTCTTTAATGAAAGGAACTGATAGAGAGCATCTAGACCCGCACCCTCAGCGAGATCATCAGGTTTGACTGGATTACCGTTAACGCCCCAAGGGAGATTGTCTGTGTTAATGGTATCACCGAACAGAATATCGTCTCCAGCCAGGCCTCTAACCTCATCGCTCCCCATACTAGAAATGTCATACTCGGTTCTACCACCTTGAAGTGCTGCGTTGAGTTCATCACCTGTCGACACAATTTGCACTTCGCCGGCTAAAGCCATTAAAGGATAATATAAATTAATAGAATCAAAGCTCGCATAACCAGAGTAGGACTTCTTGGCATCAAAGCCTACTCGAAGTTGATAAACACCTTCTTGCATCTTGTTACTAATCACGTTGACAGTTTCTCGCTTGTTGGTAGTTTCATTTCCCGAATCTACCAACACGCCCTGCTCATTATATAGCTCCCACTTAAATGTTCCGTCGTCATAAGTGACATCAAATCCTACTACTTGACCTTGTTCGATTGTGAAGCTCTTGCTAGTCCACTCTCCATAGTCACTGTTCCTTTCAACATCGGAATCTATGATTACAATGCTACCATATGAAACATGTACCGAAGCATCTAGGTCTTCACTTGTATTCCAACCGAGATTAAAACTATTTTCAAAATCGAACACTACCTGCTTTGTTGAGTCATCAACAACCCCACCGACTTCTTCAGCCCCTCTTTGAGCAGTGTTGTCAAAGAATTTCAAAAGCTCAGGGTCTATGTCACTACCAATACCAATTGCTTGTACCTGAGCTTTCGCTGATAAAGACTCGAACGCGTCAAGAGCAGACACTAATGCATTATTGTCTTTGCCGACATTTGGCTCACCATCTGTCAAAAAGAAAGCAAGATTTTCCGCACCGTTCTTCATACTGCTGAACCAAGTATCTGCCATTGATAGACCTGCTTCGTAGTTGGTAGCACCAGATGCATCGAGTTTAGTGTCTATCTCATTAATTAATGCTTGATACTGAGATGGCTTAGTAGTGATGCTTTGAGCTTCAAAGTTGAAATCGACAACATCATCGAAACAAATGAGTTTCACATTGACGATACCATCATGATGAGACAAGTTCTCAACCAGATTTTTAAGTGAGGCCTCAACCATTTCAATGCGAGTCATACCGTCTGCGTATTCAGACATACTGCCGGAGGTATCCACGATTAGTGCAACGTTATAATTAACACCAGGGATGACGTTTTTAACGTACCCACCAATGTCACCCATGACCACGTCATCACCCTTGGAACCTGTTACCGTATTATCTCCATTTGAGTTTCCAGGAGCGAAAGAAATAACACCTGTTTCATCACTAGCGTATCTCGGTAAATCGCTTGGCTCGCCATCAACTATCTCTTGCGCACCTACGACCACCTTAATATTGGGTAAGTTTGTAACGCTTGTCTCAAATTTCAGTGTTAACTTACCGTCACTATCTACCTCTGAAGATGGAATGATCCAACTACCATCTGGTTGTTTATCACCGACGGTGAGCTCGACATCATCAGGTACCCTATACAACGTCACTTCTGTTATCACCTCACTACCATCACTATCAACTAAATCGATATCGATATTGAGTTCATACACATTGGCAACCTTAACCAAGGCTCCGTCGACTAATTGGAACTTTCCGTCATTAAAGTAGATCGTTTCGATACTGTAGAAATCATGACTTCCTCCTGAACCTTGGTTTGGAATCAGCACTAATTGCGCACCTTGGGGGAGATTATCGTATCGAACAGTAAAATCACTGAACGATCCAGGTACATAGGCAGTATCGATACCGGCTCCACCGTTATATTGAATAGACGAGTTGTAGCTTTGACCAATCAGTATGTCGTTCCCATCACCTCCCTGCATATTAGATGATGAGGTTGTCGTGCCAGCGACAATAATATCGTTGCCGGCCTCACCTAACAGATAGTCGTTATTTGTAGCACCACCGATCAGAATATCGTTACCTTCACCCCCTTTGGCCTGCATATCGTGACCAGAATTAAATTCAACCACGTCATCGCCTGCCAATGATTTTACCCAAGCCCCGCTATTCGTTTGCAGATGATCAGCGTCAGATGTGGCAGTTTCGGTAACAGAAAGCGAAGCTTTATAGCTATCGATATAATCCAAAACATCTTGAACTAAGGTGTTTGATTGAGTCAGTTCTGCAGAAACCGTTAATCCAGAAGAAAGTGGAGCAACATGAATAGTCACAAGCGCTTCATCAGTACCACCGTTACCGTCAGATATTTCATAGCTAAACGTTGCGTCACCACTAAAGCCGGAATCTGGAACAAACTGGATAGACCCATCATCACTAATAGAAACAGAACCACCCACAGCGTCAAACACTCTTACTATGCTCAGTGGATCGCCATCGGCGTCGCTGTCATTAGCGAGTAACGAATCTGCACTGATTGAAATCGCTTGATTTTCTACCGTACACAAATCGCTGCTAATTATTGGTGCATCGAGCAGTGGTGAAAAATCACCTAGTTGACTACCATCTTGTTCTAATTGAGCGATATCAACATCAAATGCTGCGTTGCCACCTTGATCCCAATAAACGATTTCTACCATATGGAAACCAGACTCAGAAACAGTGAATAATTCGTGCTCACGTGTCGTTGGAGACTGGTTACCGTCGTATTGAGCTACAATGACACCGTCGATCTTAATCATGTATCCATCATCAGCACGAACTTTTAACGCGAATTCTCCTGACTCTAAATAAATCGCACCCGACATGTGGAAGATACCATCCGTTGCGTCTGCGGGAACGCTACCCACAATAGAGCTACTGTCATGGCCTAAGAAATCAACCAACTGACTATCGCTAGCAACGCTACCATTGCCAGAATCAAGAGCATAATCCAAATTTGTCGCTAAGAAGGTAACATCCGCCGAATCACGAGATTGAATAACCGTTAAAGCATCTTGGATAGAGTCGATATTACCTAAACCTGAACCACCGTATTGATTGTAACCGTAGTAGCTGCCTGTCAGGCCGTTATGGGTTGTGCAGGTGTCGT